>JAVBRW010000093.1:0-10763 GCA_031547475.1 Planctomycetota bacterium | reverse complement strand
AACTTCCTGTACAAGGTGTGCGGCTGCAAAGGCGACTGGGTCATGTCCGACTTCGCCGAGACCGCCATCAAGGAAACGCGGGAAAAGGTCGGCGAGGCCCAGGCGGTCATGGGCATTTCCGGCGGCGTCGATTCCACCGTCACCGCCGTCCTCCTGTCGCAAGCGCTCGGCGACAAGCTGACCTGCATTTTCGTCGACAACGGGCTGCTGCGGAAGGGCGAGTTCGAGCGCGTCATGTCCCGCTACGGGAACCGTTTCAAAATCATCGGCGTCCGGGCGGGCGAGCGCTTCCTCGACAACTTGAAGGGCGTGACCGATCCGGAAACGAAGCGGAAAACCATCGGCCGCGTCTTTGTCGAAGTGTTCCAGGAAGAGGCGAAAAAAATCAAGAACGCCGCCTTCCTGGGGCAAGGCACCCTCTACCCGGACGTCATCGAATCGTCCGGCGGCTACGGCGGCGGCAACGCGGCCGTCATCAAAAGCCACCACAACGTCGGCGGTTTGCCGGAGAAACTCGGCTTCAAGCTGCTCGAGCCGCTCCGGGAGCTGTTCAAGGACGAGGTGCGGGAACTCGGCGTCACCCTCGGGATTCCCGAGGACGAGCTCCGGCGCCATCCCTTCCCCGGCCCCGGACTGGCCGTCCGGGTCATCGGCGAAGTGACGCCGCAGCGGGTGGCGCTTCTGCAGGAGGTCGACGCCATCGTGCTCGAGGAAATCCACTCGGCCGGGTGGTACCGGAAACTGTGGCAGGCGTTCGCCGTTCTCCTGTCGCAGAACACGGTCGGCGTCATGGGCGATCAGCGCACCTACGACAGCGTCGTGGCGCTCCGCCTGGTCGAGTCGGAGGACGGCATGACGGCCGATTGGGCCGAAATCCCCTACGGCATCATCCGCCGCATTTCCCGCCGCATCACGAACGAAGTCAAGGGCGTCAACCGCGTGGTCTACGACGTCTCGTCGAAACCGCCGGCGACCATCGAGTGGGAATGAACCGACAATGCATAATGTATAATGAACAATGAATAATTAAGAGGATCGAATTCATTGTACCTTCATATCAACAACAGACTTACGGTTCATGTCCATCTGTTGTTGATGGGATGGTATAATGAATATAGCCGTCTTAATTATTCATTGTTCATTATTAATTATGCATTGAATGAAAGGCTTGCCATGCCGGAGAAAAAATCGGTCAAGCGCCTGCCGCCCTGGCTGACCAAAACCATTCCCGCCAACCCCGGAACCGAAGTCGCGACCACCCTGTCCGATCTGAAACTGGACACGGTGTGCCGCGGCGCCCGCTGCCCCAACAGCCTCGATTGCAAAAGCCGGGGACGGGCGGCGTTTCTCCTGATGGGGCCGCACTGCACCCGTTCGTGCCGGTTCTGCGCCATGACGTCGGGGAAGCCGGCACACCTCGATCCGGACGAACCGGACCGGGTGGCGCAGGCGGTCGAGCGCCTCCAACTCAAACACGCGGTCGTCACCTCGGTCACCCGGGACGATCTGCACGACGGCGGCGCCGGCCATTTCGCCGCCACCGTCGCCGCCATACGCCGCCGCTGCCCGGGCGTAACCATAGAGATTCTCGTGCCCGATTTCTGGGGCGACGAGGACGCGTGGGAAACGGCCGCCGATTCCCGGCCCGACGTGTTCAACCACAATCTGGAAACGGTGGAGCGCCTGTACGAGAAAGTCCGGCCCGAGGCCGATTTCGACCGCAGCCTCGCCCTCCTCGACTTCGTCAAGGAACACCACCCCGACCTGTCGACCAAAAGCGGCCTGATGGTGGGGCTCGGGGAGGAACTGGAGGAAATCGTCGAAACGGCGGTCGCGCTCCGCGACGTCGGCGTCGACATCATCACGGTCGGGCAGTATTTGAAACCGTCGTCCGCCCGGACGCTCGAGGTGGAGCGTTTCGTCACTCCCGAGGAATTCGCCGATCTCGAAAACGATTTGAAAAACCTCGGCTTCAAATCGGTCGCCTGCGGGCCGTTCGTCCGCTCGAGCTACAACGCGGAAGAGGCTTTTTTGAATCTGCGGCGGTGAGTATACCCAAAGCGAATTGGTTTTGGGTATAATCCAATTGGCGCCCCGCATTAGGAGAAATAAATGACTGCCGGACGGAAATTTCAGAAGATGACGGACGATGAGGCTTGGGAACTCCAGCTTCGGGCACGGGAAGTGCGGGAAGCGGGCGACGAGGATAAAGCGGATGAAATGGTCAAGCAGATACCCATGCCGCCATGGCTCGCGAGAGTTGGCAAAGAGACGATGGGAATCCGTTTCCTTTTAGATGCCGGATTCAACCTTTCCGAAGCGGTCGAAGCTTTTGGCGAGGATTGGCTGAATGAAAAATAGTAAGCTGATGGCGCGTGTTTTTGCGAGCTACCTTGCCATGTTTAAAGCCCGTATAAAACAGAATCGGAAAAATGGGAGAAGCGAATACCTGAAAAGTGTGGAGCAGACCGCTGCTCTATTGCGACAAGTGTCCCGGAACAGCAGCTTTGAAGAGCAATTGACAATCGTCAAGGCAACCCAAGAATTCGATCTCATGTACCTGGCGAGAACCTCCCGCCACCGCGCCAGCATAAACGTGAGCAGGGAAAACATCCGCCGGGGCGAAAACCATTACCGCATGCTCCGCGACAAGCCGGAATGCTACCGGGACGACTTCGCCGCCGGCTTTGTCCGGCAGGACTGCCTGCCGGGCGGCGCCCTGCCCCGCGACGGCATGCAAAAAGCATTGACCAGCCATTTGAAACACCTCACGGCCAGAACGTCCATGATGCTGCAGGACGAGGAGGAGGCGTTCGTCGACGCGCAAATCGTCCTCTTGAATTCCATGCTGGACGGCTACACCGCCCTGCAGCGGGAACTGCTGCCCGAGGACGCGGCACTGGTGGAGGACTGACGCGCATGCCCTGGTCGTTCGCCGACATGCTGGGACAGGACGAATCGCTGGCGCGATTGGAGCAGGAGTTCGCCGCCGGCCGCGTCGCCCACGCCTATATGATCGAAGGCCCGCGCGGCATGGGCAAAACCACCCTGGCCCGCGCCCTGGCCGCCCGCCGCCTGTGCGCGGAGCCGGACGCCGCCACCGGCAACGCCTGCGGGCATTGCCGCCACTGCACCCTTCTCGCGCACGAAAGCCACCCGGACTATCTCGAGCTTCCCCGCGAATCGGCCGAACTCCGCATCGGCCGCTTTGTCGAACGTTCGGGCGGAACCGAAACGGTCGATCACCAGCCCCTCCTCCCCTTTCTCCGCCTGCGGCCGGTGGAGGGCCAGTGGCGGGTGGCGGTGGTCCCGGACGCCGAACGCATGCGCCAGGAAGCGGCCAACGCATTTTTGAAAACATTGGAAGAGCCGCCGGGGAACGCGCTCATCGTCCTGACCGTCAACGCCCGCGACCGCCTGCCCGCCACCGTCTCCAGCCGCTGCCGCCGCATCGGCATCAAGCCGCTCACGGCCGACGCGCTGGCGGCCGAACTGGAGCGCCGGGGAATCGCCGCCGGCGACGGGGCGAAGGATTTGGCGCGGGCGGCGGAAGGATCGCTCGGGCTGGCGGCCGAACTGGCGGTCGGCGGCACGCTGGAGTTCTGGCGCTGGCTCGAAAACGAAGCGTTCGCCAAACCGGGCGCCCTGGCGGCCAAGCGCCTGTCCGACGCCTGGCAAAGCTACGGCGCGGGCGACGGCGACAACGCGGGCAAGCGGAAAAGCGCGCTGGCAGCATTGGATTTGACCGCGCTCGCCCTGCGCCGTAAAATGCGGCATGCCCTTCCGCCCGAACAGGGGGCGGCCGCCCTGTCCGCCCTGTGGACGGCGGCGGACCAGGTGGTGAGGAACGTGCGGCCGGACCTGGTCCTGCTGTCGGCCGCCTTCGAGGTCATGGCTTCGCTCAAATCATAGAGGATTCCGCATGGATTTGATGAGCTGGATGTTCGGCAAGAAAAACGATCCGATATCGCGGGCCATAGAGGACGCCATCTCCCACCTGGAGGAGAAGGACTTCGACGCCGCCATCCGCGTTCTCGAGGAAAACGCGCTTTCGCGCGATCCCGGCCACCGCCGCGCCCTCCTGCACCTCGGCGTCGCCCGCATGCTCAAGGGCGATTACGACGCGGCCGAAGCGCTTCTCCGGCCGCTGGCCAAGAGCCGTACCCTGGATTCGGAATCCGCCGCCGCCAAAATCGCGCTGGAAAAAATCGCGAAAGAGCGGAAAAAGGCGGAAAAAGCATGACCGACGCGCAGCCGAACGGCACGCCCCCGCCCGACGCGATCCCGGGCGACTTGGCGGAAGGCCGCCGCATCATGCTCGAACACGATCTGGCCGGCCGCGACATCGACGATCCGGCCGTCCTCGCCGCCATGGCCCGAATCCCCCGCCACGAATTCGTCCCGCCCGCGTTCCGTCGCCAGGCGTACGAGGACGGGCCGCTCCGCATCGGCTGCGGGCAAACCATATCGCAGCCCTACGTCGTCGCCTTCATGACCCAGCGCCTGGCGGTCAAACCCGGCATGCGGGTTTTGGAAATCGGCACCGGAAGCGGCTACCAGACGGCGGTGCTGGCCGAGATGGGGGCGGAAGTGTTCACCATCGAACGGCACGACGATTTGTCCGAGGCGGCGGAAGCGGTCATCGATCGCCTCGGCTACGGCGAATCCGTAACCATGCGGGTCGACGACGGCACGCTGGGCTGGCCGGAGGAGGCGCCGTTCGACCGCATACTGGTCACCGCCGCCGGGCCGTCCATCCCCCCCGCCCTGGCGGCGCAACTGGCGGAAGGAGGCCTCCTCCTCATGCCGGTCGGCGGCCAGCGCGAAGGGCAAAAGCTGGTGCTGGCCGAAAAGCGCGGCGGCAAACTGATCCGCCGGGAAATACTGGACGTCACCTTCGTGCCGCTGGTGGGGAAAGAGGGGTTTGGACCGGGACAATAAATTCACAATTCACGATTCACAATTCACAATTACACCGCATTTTGGGATAATTGTGAATTGTGAATCGTGAATTGTGAATTGGAAGGAGTTCGCATGAAAACGCTGACACGAGAATTGTGGATCGAAGTCCCTTCCCGCCGCGCCATCGTCTCCCTCCACCGCCAGGTGGCGGAGCTGGTGCGCGAAAGCGGGATCAAGGAAGGCCTGTGCCTGGTCAACGCCATGCACATCACCGCCTCCGTGTTCATCAACGACGACGAGTCCGGGCTGCACCACGATTACGAAGTCTGGCTGGAAAAACTGGCGCCCCACGAACCGGTCGGCCAGTACCGCCACAACGGGGCCGAGGACAACGCCGACGCCCACATGAAGCGCCAGATCATGGGCCGGGAAGTGGTGGTCGCCGTCACCGACGGCAAACTGCACCTCGGGCCATGGGACCACATCTTCTCTTACGAATTCGACGGCCGGCGGCGGAAACGCGTTCTGGTCAAAATTATCGGGGAATGAAGGCTGCGCCGCCGAACCTTTTTCAAACCACTGGAGAACGAACATGAAAGCGATCCGCATCGACGAACCGGGCAAGTTGGCAATTGTCGATATCGAAAAACCGAAAATAGCCAATCCGTACGAAGTCGTGGTCCGGGTGACCAGCGGCAGCATCTGCGGGTCGGACATCGGCATTTTCAAAGGCACCAACTCCCTCGCCGCCTACCCGGCCATCATCGGCCACGAATACGGCGGCGTCATCGAGGAAGTGGGCGGCCTGGTCGCCAACGTCAAGCCGGGCGATCTGGTCGCGGTCGATCCGGTGCGTTCGTGCGGACACTGCTACGCCTGCATGAACGGCAGGCAGAACGTGTGCCGGGAGGTCAAGGTCACCGGCGTCCACATGCCGGGCGGGTTCACCCAGTTCGTCGCCGCCCCGGCCGATCGCGTGCACAAGGTCGATCCGAAGAAAATCCCGGCCGATCTGGTCTGCCTGGTCGAGCCCTACTCCATCGGCGTCGAAGTCAATTCCCGGGGCCAGATCGGCAAAAAGGACGCGGTCTTGGTCATGGGCGCCGGCCCGGCCGGCCTGTGCGTCATGCAGGACGCCAAGGCCCGGGGCGCAATCGTCCTCATGTCGGACATCATCGACGCCCGCCTGGCCGAGGCGAAGCTGATGGGCGCCGACATCACCATCAACGTCAAGAACCAGGACATCGGCAAGTTCGTCGCCGACTACACCCGTGGCGAAGGCATGCCGGTGGTGGTGGACGCGGCCTGCACATTGCAGTCGTTCCCCCTCGCCCTCGATCTCGCCTCGGCCGGCGGCCGGGTGGTCGTTCTCGGCCTGTCCAACAAACCGTCGGAAGTGGCGTCGGTCGCCGTGACCAAAAAGGGCCTGGACGTCTACGGCTCCCGCCTGAACAACCGCCGCTTCCCCGAAGTCATCGCCAGCATGGAACGCGGGCTGTACACGCCGGACAAGCTGCGCACCCAGACGTTCCATTTTACCGAAGCGGCGAAAGCGTTTGAACGTATCCAGAACCATCCGGATCAGGTGCGGAAGGTGACGTTGAA
This sequence comes from Planctomycetota bacterium, assembly GCA_031547475.1. GTDB lineage: Bacteria > Planctomycetota > SZUA-567 > SZUA-567 > SZUA-567 > JAJBSZ01. The sequence goes on along the minus strand of JAVBRW010000093.1, from coordinate 4,256 downwards.
TTTTGATTGATGAACGGTTTTCCGCCTCAAGTTTTGTGGAAACCAACCGATAACATGCTCAGGAACAAGGAAAGAATTGGATAAAACAAGAGATTCCGGCAGAGTTGGCACTGGATACCGTTCACCTTATTCCATTGCCGATTAACGAGTTGTCGGGTTTTTTGTCCGATTCCCGCTCTTCCCCGGTCCAGCGGCGGTCGCGATGTGGACGGAGGCGGGAAAGAAATAGATTATCGGAAGAAAAAAGTTGTTTTGCCGGTTGTTTGGTTTATGTTTCGGTTTCGTCCGAGTGAAGCGGAGCGCGGCCAAGGACAGGCAGCGTAATTTTGTCAACCCTGTGCGACAGGGGGAAGAATCATGAAAATATCAGGATATGGCGAATTTCAGCAAATGCGCAAGATGGTCCAGAAGGACGATCAGCAGCTGAAGGAAAACGCCGAAAAAGCTGAACAGAACGAAGCGTACGGCGATAACGATGCCGTTTCCATCAGCCCCGAGGCGCGCCGCCGCGGCAAATTGCGGCTTGCCTCCGACTACAGGCAGGCGAAAGTGGCGGATGTCAAGGCGAAGATGGAGGCCGGCACCCTGGTCACGCCGGAGTCGCTCCGCAGCGGCACGAAAAAGATGCTGGATGGCCTGGTTTCCGGGCATTTGTAGACGCCGGCGTCACGTTCCTTCCTTATTTACCATCAAAACCGACCGGGCCTTGCGGATTGCCGCAAGGCCCGGTTTCATTGCATGCATCCAACATCAGGTATTCCGGCCGGGGTGTCCCGGAAGATGCAACAATGTTACATCATCCCCTGGTTCCCCTCGCCAAAACGCGATCAGCGCCGATGTATCGAATACGGATTTAAGCCTCATCCGCCGCCTCTCGACGCCGACCGGCGAGATATTCATCGACCGTCGTATCGGCAAAGGCGGGCGCGAAAGCGGTACGGAATTCGCCCGGAAAGCGCTTGCGCTCTTTCATGGGCAAAGCGCGAAATTCAACGAAAGCATTATCATGGATGACGGGATTGTCGATCGCAAGCGGAAATGGAGTGATTCTTCAGGCTTCCAACATGTCGATTCACGGTAGGGTGCGGCCCTTGTGGCCGCCCACGGACCAAAGGGGAATAACCTTGCGGCACAGGGTTGCGGGTGGCGTACTGCGCGAAGGTTTTGCCTGTCGGAGCGATGTCGTTCGCGGTTGAACCGAGGGCGGCCACAAGGGCCGCACCCTACCGTTCAATGCCACGTTTGCCATGGAGATTGCACAACATGCCCCGAATGACGCTGAAATCCCGCACGCCAAAGAATCATTCCCAACATTCCCCCGCCGGCAGCTCCCGCCCGGTTTCCTCGACCCGGTAGCCGAAACCGGTATTCCCCAGCGTGCTCAAATCGAGCATTCCGCCCCGCCGCCGGTACAGGCCGGGATGCACTCGCGCCTCGGGAAGCGAGGCGTCGGGATAGAACTGCATGGCGTTCGACTCGACGCCCATGATGGTGCCGGCGCGGGCGGCGAGCTGGACGTGGGGAATCTGCGCCAGCATCGGATTGGTCAAGTCCTGCACCATGATATGCATGCCGTTGGCCCTGGCCCAGCACAGGCTGAGAAGGGCGCCGGTCTGGGTTTTGCAGGTTTTCAAGGCGACGCCGGTCCAGCCGAGTTCGCGGCCCAGCTTGACCATGCGCCAATCATGGGCGCTTTCGTCCAAAAACAGCGGTTTCCGTTCGCTTATCGCCGTAACGTCGAAACGGTTGCGCTGCAAATCGGCCGGGAACGGCTGCTCGACATACAGGATCATGCGGTGGAGATCGGGACGCTCCGCCGCCAGGCGATCGAGAATGCGGACAACATAGTCGACTTCCGTCACCGTACAGTTGAAGTCCGGCGACAGCCATTCGACTCCGTGCGCCAAAGCGATGTCGCCGACCGCGATCAGCCTAGCGTAATCCCACGCCTCATTCGTGCCGCGCAGCTTGACTTTCAGGCAGGTAATCCCGTCCCGACGAATCCAGTCGGCCAAATGCACGGGATAGCCGTCGTTCGGTTCGGCGCCCTCGCTCTCGCACGGCACAAGCGCATCCCGGCCACCCACCAAATGCCAGGCGACAATCCGCTCCGGCGGCTCGGCGGCAAGAAAATCGGCGGGATAACGATCAATGAAAACGCCGCCCTCCTCCGGCCCGTAAAACCACGCCAGATCGCGGTTCATGTGATCGGCGTCGTACATGTCGTACACGCGCTTGCCCGACGCGATGGCGCAGGCGTCGTGCATGGCGATGTCGAAGGGCGAAAAGCAGGCGAGCGCGGCGAGCCACGGCAGCGGTTCGGCACGGCGGGCTTGGTTGAAGTGCTCGGCGAGACCGGGCAGTTCGTCCCGCATGAACAAATGCCCCACCTCCATCGGGTGACCGTGCGCTCCGAAGCGGGCGAAGGCGGCTGCCACCACGCGGCAGAATTCGCGGAGCGCGGCGTCCCGCTCAGTATAGCCCGAATCCGGCGACGGCCACAGCCAGGCGACGTTCAGCGGCGTTTCGCCCCAGCCGGCGGCGGCGTTGCCGCGCGTGTCCCGCACCTCCACCCTTGCGCGGGCGCAGGTGACGTGGGTGGTGGTTTCCCTGCCGAATTTGAGCGGTACGCGAGTGGCGACCGGAAGGAAGTGGAGCGCGCAGGAAACGGAACGGTAATCGGGTTTGGCCGGCATAAAAAGCACCAAGGGGAAAAATGTCGCGCCGGAATTTCCGGCAATCACCATTGTACATAATCCATTTTCCACCGTGCTGCAATGATTCTTGGACAATATATTTAGTCAAGAAAATTGACAAAATAAAAATTGTGAGCGAAAATAGAAGAAGGGTTGAGTACAACACAGAGTACGCGATGAGGGGGGAGCCATGGGAAACCGTTTTCAATCCGAAGCCGGCGCCGAAGCCAATACCGCCAACGAAATATTGAACTGCCTGGAGAATTACGGCCCGCTTTCCCGGGCCGCCGTGGCCAAGCGCCTCGGGCTCAGCCGCACCACCATTTCCACCCTCATGACCCGCTTTATCGAACAGGGCCTGGTGTCGGAAAAGGAGGGCGAGGATCCGCAGGGGCGCGGCCGGCCGGGCATTCCGGTCGACATGAACCGCGAAAGCTGGTTCGCGCTGGGGGCGGAATATTATTCGAGCCGCTGGGTGTTCGCCATCATCAACCTGAAGGGCGAGGTGGTGGTGACCCAGACCATGCAGCCGGCCGGCGACAGGCCGGAGAATTTCCTGGCCGCGCTGGTCCGGGGCATTGAATACATGCGGAGCAATTTCTCCGGCCGTCTGCTGCCGGCGGTCGGGGTCGGGGCGCCCGGGCTGGTCAACTGGGAGGACGGCAGCATCATCCGGGCGGACGATTTGGGCTGGGTCGACGTCCGCATCCGCGATGTCGTCGAGAAAAAGACCCGCCTGTCCGTCTTTGTCCTCAACCGGAACCGCGCCACCGGCGTGGCCGAGGCCAAATACGGTCAGGGGAAAGCCGTCGGGAATTTCGTCTACATCGGCGTCGGCACCGGCATAAGCGCCGCCATCATGCTCGGCGGCAGGCTGCTCCATGGCTGCGGCTACAGCGCCGGCGAAATCGGCCACCTCACCATGGACCCGAACGGCCCGCCCTGCCGCTGCGGCAAATCGGGCTGCCTCCAGACGCTGTGCTCCAGCGTCGCGCTGGCCCGCATGGCGAGGGAACTCCGCGACTCCGGCGGGGTGGAGCCGGACGGCGCGCTCGGGCGCGCCATGGTCGGCGAGCTGGAATTCACCGGCGAGACGGTGTACCGCGCCGCGCTTGCCGGCGACGCGGCGGCGAACTTGTGCGTCGACCGGGCGGCGCGGCATCTCGGCCGGGCGGTGGGCGAATTGATCACCATCCTCAATCCGAAAAAGATCATCATCGGCGGGCCGCTGGTGCGCCTTAGCTCACTGCTGGTCGATCGCACCCGCGAAGCCGCCGCCGGCTGGGCGATGGCCCATCCCAATTCGCTGGCGACCATCGAGGCGAGCGGTTTGGACGAATACGCCGGCGCGCTCGGGGCGGCATGCCAGGTGCTGCGGCACAAGCTGGAATTGACGGCGGAGTAGAATTGAATTCACAATTCACGATTCACAATTCACAATTTTCGCAATGCGTGGTGTTACCGATCGCATTTAAAATATCGGTATCTTGTCCACGACAAACGCACCAATTTCCGGTAGGGGCGGCCCTTGTGGCCGCCCGCCTTTCATTTGCGAATTGG
>JAVBRW010000049.1:0-3459 GCA_031547475.1 Planctomycetota bacterium | reverse complement strand
TCGTACAGCTTGGCCGAGTTGAGGAACGATTTGGTCGGTATGCAGCCGCAGTTCAGGCAGACGCCGCCCAGCTTGTCTTTTTCGATGAGCAGCGTTTTCTTGCCCATGCCGCCGGCGTGCTCGGCCGCGACATAGCCGGCCGGGCCGGCGCCAAGAATGATCAGATCATACATGGTTGGTTTTCTCCTGTTTCCTCGTTTTCCGCATTTCCAGGCAGAACGGCCCGTCCGGCACCTGAAACGTGTTGCCGGTCAGTTGGAAGCCGAGTTTCGTATAGATGTGACGGTTTTCCGCGCTCTTGTCGCCGCAGTCGAGAACGATGGCCGGCGCCTCCGGGTTGAACTCCTCCACCGCCAGCGCCATTCTTTGCCCTATGCCTTTGCCCTGCAAATCGGGGTCGACCGACAAGCGGCAGAAATAGACAGAACCATCTTCCAATATTTTCGTCCGGATGGACGCAACCACCCGCCCGTCGTGCTCCCCGACCAGCAGCGTTTTGCCTTCCGCCACCTCTTGCGCCAGCGTTTCCGGCGTTTCCTTCAACGGCGGCAAATCGGTGCCGTACAGCGGCACCTCTTTTTGCCGGTAGGCGCGGCGCTGGACTTCCAGCGCGGCCGGATAGTCTGCGGGGGTGCCGATGCGGATGGTAAGCTCAAAATCAGGCACTTGTCTTTCCAATTTAGCGAATGGATATTTCAAAATGCGTTTCAACATCGGTGCAACAAGAAAAAAACATGAGGATTGCGGGGACATGATGTTCAATTATTCGGCGGTGTGAATAATTGAATTTCGTGTCCCCGTAATCCGGCTACTTGCCGAAAGCCTCTCGGTGAGAAACCGGAATCCGGGGACACGAAATTTATTTGCCATACCACCGGCAAATAAACATCATGTCCCCCGATTCCTCCGCCTTAGAACGACCCATACAACGCCAATGTCGCCTGCACATTCTCAATTCCCTTGGCGACCGCCTGGAGGAACTTCGCGCCCGGCGCGCCGTCGACCGCCTGGTGATCGATGGTGATGGACAGCCCGAGGCGCGGCGCGAAGGCGAACCCGCCTTCCGGCGTCGGCTTCGGCACGTTCTGAATGGCGCAGACGCCGAGAATGGCGACCTGCGGCGCATTCAGTACCGGGGTGAACGATTCGACGCCCGTGCTGCCGAGGTTCGAAATGGTGAAAGTGCCGCCCTGCAGGAGATCGGGATTGATGGAACCTTTGCGGCAGTCTTCGGCATAGGTCGCGATGGTGCGGGACATTTCCGCCAGCGACAGGCGGTGCGCGTTCGGGATGACCGGCACCATGAGCCCCCGGGGCGTGTCGACCGCGATGCCGAGATGGACCTGTTTGTATTGGGTGATGGTCGCCGTCTTTTTGTCGATAATCGCGTTGACCTCGGGGAAGGACGGCAGCGTCTGCGCCACCACCCAGCAGATGAGATCGTTGATGGTGATTTTCGGCAGCCCGATTGCTTCCGCGCTGTCTTTGTAGATTTTCCTGAGCGCCATCAAACCGCTGGCGTCGGCGGACGAATTCATGGTCAATTGTGCGTGCTGCTGCAAAGACTGGAACATGCGCTCGCCGATCAGCTTGCGGATGCCCTTGTAGGGGACGATTTCCGGAGCCGCTTCCGGTTCGGCCGCCCGGGCGGCGGCGCGGCGCTCGGCCAGATCGCGCGCCCGGCCGACCCCGCCGATGCCGCTGGCCGCGGCGACGACCAGCCCCGATTCGGCCGCGACCTGCTTGGCCAGCGGGGTCAGCTTGACGGCGGCGCCGTTGTCGACGGCGGCCTGGATGTCGCGGCTGGTGACGCGGGCGTTCGGGCCGGTGCCAGGCACGGCGGCGGAATCGACGCCCAGCTTTTCCGCCAGTTTCCTCGCCCTCGGCGACACTGCCTTGAATTCGCCGGACGCGGCGGGAGCGGATGCGGCGGCTGCGGACGCTTCCGGCGCGGACGGGGTGACGACTTCGGCGTGGACTTCGGTGGCTTCGGCCGACGCGTCGGCGGCAGCGGCGGCAGCGGCGGCAGCGGCGGCGGGCGCGGCACTGGCCACGCTTTCACCCGCTTCGCCGATAACGGCGATGTCGGACAGCACGGGAACGAGTTCCCCCGCCTTGGCCAGCAGTTTCAACACCACTCCGTCGGCGGTGGACTGGACTTCGAACGAAGCCTTGTCCGTCTCGATGGCGCACAGAACGTCGCCGGTTTTGACCTTGTCGCCTTCCTTCACCTTCCACTCGACCAGCAGACACTCTTCCACCGTGTTGCCTTGTTTGGGCATTTGCACTGATACGGCCATGTCGCCTCCTCCATAAACTTATATGATTGCTTTGAACAAATTACGGAACGGTTGCAAACGCTCGTCGTCCGCCTCCAGGTCGGTGCAGAGGACCGACTTTTCCGGGCCGTGGCTCCAGGTGCCGGCGGCCGCCACGCCGAATTTCGAATGATCCACCGCCACGAACACCGCGTCGGTGCGCGCCGCCACCCGCGCCTTGACTTCGGCGTCCTCCACCGTCACCTCGTTCAGGCCGGTGTCGGGCCGGAGGCCCCAGGCGCTGAAAAACGCCCGTTCGAACACCAGCGCCTCGACCGAACGGATGGCGAGCGGCCCTATCAAATTGTCGGTCCGCAAATCCAGACTGCCGCCGATCAAAATGGGCGAAGGCCTCCGGATGGCCGCGACCCGGTTGAACGTTTCGACATTGTTGGTCGCCACCTGGAGGCCGTTCATGCCTTTGAGGTATTTCAGCAGGTTCAGCATGGTGGTGGAGCCGTCGAGATAGATGCAGCCATGTTGGGGAAGGAACGGAACCAGTTTGGCTGTGGCTTTGGTTTTGGCGCGGGAATTGGTGGACAAGCGGCTGGTGAAACGGGATTTTTCGACCGGAAGGGCGCCGCCGTGGACGCGGACGGCCAGCCCCATTCCTTCCAGCAGGCGCAAGTCGCGGCGGATCGTCATTTCGGACACGGCGAAGCGACGCGCCAAATCCGACACCACGACCTGGCCGCCCGAGTTGATCGACTCGAGTATCGCCTGTTGCCTCGGTTCCGCCAGTACCGACATGGGCCAGCTCCCGTCTGATGTTCGAATATGTTAGATATAACATAAACCAACAAGTCGGCTTGTGCAACTTTTTTTTAAAAATATTTTGATCGCCCGCGTGTGAACGAATCTATAACCGACGTTTGTGGTAGTACTCTGCGCAGAGTGCGAATGCGGTACCCGTACGGAAGCCCCGGTTGCCCGGGGTCCGGAGGGTCAAAGTACAGGGCGTGTGCGTGCGGTTTTACGCGGTCGGGGGGAACGGCAGGTGGTAAGGCCTCCTATAGCGAATTGACGCTTTAGACACGCCCGGGGATATCTTGACCGGATTCCCCGACTGGGCGTGCGCGTGCGATTTGACGTGGTCGCGGGGAACGGCGGGTAGTGAGGCCTCCCAAGGCACCCCGGGGAT
>JAVBRW010000464.1:0-5217 GCA_031547475.1 Planctomycetota bacterium | reverse complement strand
ACCGAAGAAACCTGGCCGCAATCAGTACGGATGTACTACAAAGAATATTGGGAATTTGATGCGTTTGCCCTGGGGAGACTCCGCGATATCTTTTTTCCACACCCCTTCTATCGCGTTTCTACAGGCGCTTTTCTCGACCGCCTCCCGAGAGGGCTGGATGCCCTCTTTTTGCACGCGGCCCTATTATCCCGTTTGGGATTCTTCGCCATGGCGGCAAAATCGGATGTTTTCAAGGCATCAAGAACTACCGCGTCCACCGGCTTGCCGACAGCATCCGAGGTGCGGGAAATCATCCGGTAAAGCGATTTGGGCAATTTCAGCACCAGCTTGCCGTCGAAAGGACGATCCGGCTCTTTGCCGCGTTTTTGGCAGGATTCCAGATAGAAGTCGATGGTTTCGCGGAAGTCCCGTTCAAGCTCGCCCACGCTTTCGCCATGAAATCCAATGATATCACGAATGCCCAGCACACGCCCGACAAAACACCTGTCTTCGGCGCTGTATTCAACCGAGGCCGAATATCCCTTGTAGTTCATGACGTTTTCGCTCATGGTCTGACTCCCAGTTCCTCAAGGAAATTCCTGACCTCCTTCACATGGTACAGCTTCGCCTCTTTCTGCGGATGCGGACGATGGGTTGGCCAGTCAATGCCTTGGTGGGTGAACAGGACCCGTGAACCGGCCCCTTCGTACACTTCGCAACCGATGGCGACGAGCAACGCCTCCACATCCCTGAACGCTATATTGCGGGGTGTTGGCGAAGAGAAAATGGCGGCCAAGGTTTTCCGGTGCTTCTTGTTCATATTCTGTCCGCCGAACTCACCCCTCATTCTTCGGAATCGGTTTCGCGTTCCGGCACTTCGGGTAGGCGGAACAGGCGAGGAACGGCCCGCGGCGGCTCATGCGGACAACCATGGGCTGACCGCACTTGTCGCAGATTTCGCCGTCGACCGCCGGAAGCTCGACGACGTTGCCGTCCTTGTCGAGATGCTTGGTGTTGCGGCACTCGGGATAGCCGGAGCAGGCGAGGAACGGCCCGCGGCGGCCGGATTTCACCACCATCGGCTTCCCGCACTTGTCGCAGTCGCGCTTGACGTCCGGCAGTTTCACCACCTGCCCGTTCTTGGCGATGGGGCGGGTGCATTTGCAGTTCGGGTAGGTCGAGCAGGCCAGGAACACGCCGTAGCGGGAGCGCTTTTTCGCCATCGGGGCGCCGCAGTCCGGGCACACTTCGCCGGCCAGCGCGTCGTCGTCGATCTCCCCGGAGCCGTCCTCGCCCGGAAGCTGGCGGGTACCGGCGCAGTCCGGGTATTTCGAACAGCCGAGGAAAGCGCCGCGCTGGGAATAGCGGATCATCATGTCGGCGCCGCAAATCGGGCACTTTTCGCCGTTCGGGGCGGGCACGCCCTTCAAGGGCTGCGACGATGCCATGGCGTCCTTCAGCCGCGTCTCAAACGGTTTGTAGAACCTGTCCACCAGGCTCGACCACTCGACCTCGCCCTCCTCGACCCGGTCGAGATCCGATTCCATCTGGGCGGTGAACTTGACATTCATGATGTCGGGGAAATTGTCCTTGAGAATGCCGGTCACCGCCAGGCCGAGCTGGGTCGCGAAAAAGCGCCGGTTCTCCTGCCTGACATAGCCCCGCTCCTGAATGGTCTGGACAATCGGCGCATAGGTCGACGGGCGGCCGATGCCTTCCTTTTCCAGTTCGCGGACCAGGCTGGCTTCGGTGAAGCGCACCGGCGGCTGGGTGAAATGCTGGGTCGGCACCACTTCCTTCGCGTCCAGGCCCTGCCCTTTTTCCAGCTTCGGCAGAATCTGCTCCTCGTCCTGGCGCTCCTTGCCGTCGGTGTCGTCGGCCTGGGCTTCGTCCTCCTTCTTCTTTTCCTTCTCTTTTTTCTTCGCCAGGGCCAGCGACAGCACGGTGTGGCCATCGAACAGGATGCGCCTGCCCTTGGCTTCGAACACGCCGTCCCCCGCCGCAATTTTGGCGGTGGTGATGCGGTATTCGGCCGGAGCGAGCTGGCTGGCGACGAAGCGCCGCCAAATCAGTTCGTACAAACGGAGCTGTTCGGACGACAGGAACGGCTTGACCCGATCGGGCGTCAGGTGGACGGACGTCGGCCGAATGGCTTCGTGCGCGTCCTGGGCGCCTTTGCGGCTCGAATAGAAGTTCGGCTTTTCCGGAAGGTACGGCGGCGCGAAATTCGTGCCGATATATTCGCGCACCTCCGCTATCGCCTCGGGAGCGATGCGGGTCGAATCGGTACGCATGTAGGTGATGAGACCGGTCGATTCGCCGCCCTCCAGTTCGACGCCCTCGTACAACTGCTGGGCGATGCGCATGGTGCGCTGCGCGCCGAGGCGGAGCAGGTTGGACGCGGCCTGCTGCAGGCTCGAGGTGATGAACGGCGGCGACGGCCTGCCCTTCACCTCGCGCTCGCTGACTTCGGTGACCTGGTAGGGAATGCCGGTCAGGGCTTCGGCGATTTTCCTGGCCGTGGCCTCGTCCGGAGCGGTCGGGGTTTTGGGCGCTTTTTTGTCGCTTCCCGGCATGACGAATTCGTTCCCCTGCCAGCCGACCAGTTCGGCCTCGAACATGTCGTTCGCGGCATTCAGCGGGCTGAGATTGGCTTTGATGCGCCAGAACTCGGTGGTTTTGAACGCCTGAATCTCCTGCTCGCGCTCGGCCACCAGCCTGACCGCCACCGACTGCACGCGGCCGGCCGACAAGCCTTTCGTCACCTTTTTCCACAAAAACGGCGACAACCGGTAGCCGACGATGCGGTCGAGGACGCGCCTCCCCTGCTGGGCATTGACCAGATCCATGTTGACCTGGGCCGGGTGCTGCATGGCTTCGCGGACGGCGGATTTGGTGATGGCGTTGAAGGTGACGCGGCTGACCTGATCGTCGGGGAGGCGCAGCATTTCCTTCAAATGCCAGGCGATGGCTTCCCCTTCGCGGTCCGGGTCGGGCGCGAGATAGACGTGTTTTGCCTTGGTGGCGGCGGCGCGCAAATCCTTGATGACTTTTTCGCGGGAGTCGATTTCCACATAATAGGGCTGGTAATGGTTCTGGAAATCGATGCCGATGTCGGAGCGATCCTTTCCCTTGGTCGGGATGTCGCGGACGTGGCCCATGGACGCTTTGACGACGAAATCGCCGCCGAGGACTTTCTTGATCGTCTTGGCCTTGGCCGGGCTTTCGACAATGAGGAGGTTGTCCTTGCCGGTCAGGCGGCGGACGGGAAGCGGCTTGGCCTCGATCGGGCGCGGGGCCGGAGCGGGTTTGGCTTCGGACGGCGCGGCGCTTTTGGCCGACTTGGCGGCGGGCTTTTTCTTGGCGGCGGCCGCGGCGGCCTGCTTTTTCATGACGCGGGTGCCCTTGTTGGCGGCCAGGATGGCGCGGCTCAGGGTAAGCTTGTCGTGGCGCATGTAGGCGAGGATGTGGCGCATGCGGGTCAGTTCGGTTTCGCCGGCCTTGTCCAGTTTTATCCCAAGCGATTCCTCGAGAGCGCTCCGCGACACCCTGAGCGCCGCGAACTCGTCCACCACCGCGTCCATATCGTTTTTGCCGCCCGTGCCCGCACCGGTATCCGTCACCATCGAAAACCCCCTTGACTCGCGTTCCGCAATTTAGGGCCAGTTACCAAATAACTGCTACACCGGTGTCTGTTAGGGCCGAGCCGCAGCACTGTTTTTACTGAAGAACATGGTGTAATCATTTCGTAACAGACACTCATTGCCGGAAACAAAAAAGCCGGCGAGCCGCTGCGCCGTCTTTACCGCCCCTACCCGTTTCCAGAGCATTTTACATTAATATCGCGACGCCATACGACCGTGGTTGCGGATTATGAACATTCGCCGTCGCCATGTCAAGGATTTTATGCATCGCACCGCGCCGAGTCCTTCTTGGCCGCCAGACCGGCGCGTTTGACGATATAGGTGGTGAGGGGCGGGCTGGTCAGGCTGACCAGGACGAACCGGCTCACCTGCATGGCCATGACGAACGAGGCGTTGACGCCGCTCATGGAAGCGGACAGGATGGCGATGGCGTCCATGCCGCCCGGGCTGGTGGCGAGGTAGGCGGTCATCGGATCGATGCCGGCAATCCGGCCGAGCGCCACCGCCAACAATCCGCACAAAGCAATGACGGCGGCGATGGAACCGGCGATTTTCGGAAGCATGCGGAGGGCGTAGGCAACGATGTTCCGGGTGAAGCGGAGGCCTATGCCCCACCCCACCACGCAATAGGCGGCGGCCAGCAGCCACGACGGCAGTTCGATATGGATGACGCCGGTGACGTTGAGGAACGAACCGACGACCAAAGGAAAAAGGATGGGGCCCGACGGCCCGCGCGCGAACAGGCCTATGAGCGTCCCGCAGGCGGCGACGGCCAGGGTCTGGACCAGCCCCACCCAATCCGGGCCGATGATGCCGGCGACGGCGACCGCCCGGGCCGGCCCGCCCCACAGGCTGGCCACCAGGGTGGCGACGAACGTCACCATGACGACCCGCAGATACTGCATGAGCGCCACCAGCCGCGAGTCGGCGCCGTAGCTTTCCGACATGATGGTCATGACCAGGGCGGCGCCGGGCGAGGTGCCCCAGATGCCGGTGGAGCCGGGGAGCGCTTTCGTCTTGACCAGGACCCACCCGAGCGCGAAGCAGACCACGCTCACCGACGTCACCATCACGAGGAAAATCGGCCATTCGTCCGCGATGTCCTTGACGATTTCGGCCGAGACGCTCCGGCCGATCAAACAGCCGACCACGCTCTGCGCCGAGAAAAACAGCGGCATGGGAACGCGGATCGCTCCGCCGGATACGGCGAGGATAATCCCCGACGCCATGGCACCGATAAGAACGTTGGCGGGAAGTCCCAGATAACCGAGCGCCAGGATGACGACGAGGGAAACGGCCACAAGGGCGCCCCAGCGCCGGGGAGCGCTTTGGCCGGACAGATCCGGGAGGGGAATGCGACGCGCCTCTGACATGGCTGGCCTTGACAATGTTCGGAGCGGGGCGAAACGACAGCATCCGGCGTCGCGTCCGAAATACAATCCATTCGATCGCGGGTAGGGGCGGCCCCACTGTACACGACCATTTTTGATGAAGTTTTATGCAATATCTTGAATTGGAGGGCATAACGAGGAACATGACGGGTGTCAACTTCCATCGGAACACCCGAAAGGAAACCGCCATGTTCCCCAAATCT
>JAVBRW010000454.1:0-5801 GCA_031547475.1 Planctomycetota bacterium | reverse complement strand
GAACATGCGCCGCAGACAAACTCCCATACCAACCACAAGTAGACGCTGCACCACCAACCCACTCTATTGGCGTGGTTATTTCACACCGAAAATATCACAGTACATCACTTTTCACCCACAAATTCGTCGGAAGAACCTCATAATTATTGGGTGTTTGACTTGCCCTCCCCACCCTACTTGAGTATCCTGACTTGAAAGAGTATCACCAAAATTATGATTTATAGACTTGAGAAAACAGTATCCCTATCAGGCCCATTGCAAGGAATACTAATGTACGCACTATTTAATGAACTGGCGGATGATACAACAGCGGGAACGAAAGGAATCGGTTACAGTCCCGGTTGGGAAGCATGGCTGATATTGTTTCTCTCGGTTTTTCTGGCGATGTTTGCCTTCTGGACAATATCAATGGCGGCAATTCAAAACGGATATTTTTCTCGGACACATGGATCGATGCATGAATTATTTCTGCGAGCATTCTTCATTATGTTTATGTTGCTGACAGGGCACTCGGGATGGCCGGCGATTATTTATTACAAAATGCGGAATGTTTTTTCAATTCGCTGTACGGTCTTCTTCGCCGTCGTTTCTGGAACGGCCTTGGCTATTTGGCCTTTCTATCATACTGTCCTGGATACTCCAAGCGTCAAGGCTGATGCGTTCCTGCAGGGAATTTTCATCCTTGTTCTGAGCATATGGGCCGTAGCGGTTGTAGAATTGTCGGTGGCGAGAGCGCGGTATCCATATTCAAAGGAAACCGGCCAATGGTTGCGTTCCCATGTAACGAAAAAAAGGTTTGCCGGTAATGCAATAATACAGAAATGGGAGTCGATTACGTTTGAGGACATCCTCGCCTTGGAAGTTACCAGAAACAGGCGCGGTGTTGTTTCGCCCATTCTTTTTTTGGATTCAACGCCGGAAGGCGAGCACTATATTTGCCTCTTACGCTCTGTAAGACAAAAGTTTTTTACTCTAAAATTCTCAAAACCGCCGTTGCGCTACTTCGCCCTCCGCGTCGATTTACATCAGCTCAAACAGATACATGAACGACTTGGAGAATTCAAGAAAACAACCTTCATGACTCCAGCCTATACCGCTGCCGCCATCGGCAAAACAATACGTTCCGGTGCTTACCACAATTAATATCTCCTCAATTTTGTCCGCCCGATTCCGGGGGAGCCGGAGGGCCTCTTTGAGGCAGTAAGCGATGCTCTATCAGGTTCCCCGTTTATTGGCAATCTCGGTCGCCAATTCCCCGCCGGTAATCATCGCTTCCAGCGTCTGCATATCCGGAACCACGATGTCGGATAGATATTTTACCACCCAGTTCAGGCGCAACCCAGAAACGGTGACAACGAGTGAACCGGCGTGATGGGCATTCCATAATTCGATGGCGGTGCCCATGCTGGCTTCGGGAACAAACGCGATCAGCACGTCCGCTTCTCCCGAGCGATCCATGAGATCGAAAAAGGCGGCGCTCGCCTTGTTGTCGTCGTAGCCGATGCTGTCCGGATATTCGAGCACAGGATCGAACACTTCGCTCCCGGGGAACGCGGCTTTCAGCATGGCGGCGATTTGTCCGCGGTAGTCCTGCGGGTGCACGGTGTCGGGAAGCGATCCCTGGATAATGCCGGCGATAAAAAAGCGTAAAGGTTTGGACATGAACCCTCCCTTCGATATATAATAGTCAGCCGCCAATGTAACGGCTTTCGGCCTCCGGCGCAAATGAAACAGTATTTATACCAGATTTTTGCAAAATGGCGATTAAACCGCCAATCGCCATTTTGCAAAAGTCGTTTTCGCCTGTGCAACAAGAGTTTTTTATTTTTACAAACTGGGCATTCGGCGGTTTGAATGCCCAGTTTGTAAAACTTCAGTTAATATAAAAGGAGAAGCAGAATGGCAGTCAAACCCGTTGTCCTGATTATTCGCGACGGCTGGGGCTACAACCCGAATCCCAAGGGGAACTCGGTGGCCGCCGGCCATACCCCGGTCATGGATAGGCTCAAAACCCGCTATCCCTGGACCCTTCTTGACGCTTCCGGCGAGGCGGTCGGGTTGCCGGACGGCTACCAGGGCTCGTCCGAGGTCGGGCACCTCAACATGGGCGCCGGCCGCATCGTCATACAGGAGCTGAAACGCATCGACGACGGCCTGTCCGACGGCACCCTGTTCGAAACCGAACAGTGGAAACGCCTGGTCAAGAACTGGAAGGACAACCAAAGCGCGCTTCACCTGTTCGGCCTGCTGCAGGACGAGGGCGTCCACGCCCACCAGGAGCATTTGTTCAAAATCCTCCGCCGCGCCCGCCAGGAATACCCGCAGGGCCGCATCGTCCTTCATCCCTTCCTCGACGGCCGCGACACGCCGCCCCGCTCGTCGGCCGAATACATCGCCAAGCTCTTGAAAGTGATGGAAGAGATCGGCACTATCCGCATCGGCACCGTCATGGGCCGCTACTACGGCATGGACAGGTCGAAGAACTGGGCGCTCACCGACGAGGCCTACGCCGCCATCGTTTCGGCCAAGGGCAAAAAAGGCAAAGACATCATGTCGGTGGTCAAGGAGTCGTACGAAAAGGACAAGACTCCGGACGGCACCGAAATGGTGGACGAGTACATTCCGCCCCACATCCTCGGCGATTACGCCGGAGTCAAGGACGGCGATTCCGTCCTGCACACCAATTACCGGCAGGACCGCGCCATCCAGCTTACCCAGGCGTTTGTCGATCCGAACTACCCGGGAAAGCTGTCGGCCAAGCCGAAAGTCGTTTATGTCGGCCTGACCCGCTATTTCGACGCGTTCCCCTATTTCATGCTGGGCGCCATGGGCGCCGACGGCGGCATGGATCGCCTGCTGGGCGAAGTGGTGTCCGAGGCCGGATTCCGCCAGCTGCGGCTGGCCGAGACGCAGAAGTTCCGCCACGTCACCTCGTTTTTCAACGGCAAATCGACGACGCCGTACCCGAACGAGGATCAGGTGGAAGTCAAGGGCAGGTTCGATCCCGCCCTGTTCGCCAGCCACCCCGAAATGGAGGCGGAATTCGTCACCGCCGAAGTGCTGAGCCGCATCCACGAAAATCCGTACAAGCTCATCGTCATCAACTACGCCAACGGCGACAGGGTCGGCCACACCGGCGACCCGGAAGCGGCGACCCGGGCGGTGGAAATGGTCGACCGCTGCATCGGCGTGCTGGTCGGCAAGCTGTTGGAGCTCGACGCCGACATCCTCATCACCGCCGATCACGGCAATGCCGAACAGATGGTCGATTACGAAACCGGCATGGTCAAGACCAGCCATACGCTTTTCCCGGTCGAACTCATTTATGTCTCGAAAAGCGGCTGGGACAGGAAGCTGATCGATCGCGGCATTCTCTCCGACATCGCGCCCACCATCCTGAAGCTGATGGGGCTGGAGATTCCGAAGGAAATGACGTCGCACGTTTTGTTCAAGAGTTGAGATGGGGACATTTGATTTAAGATTGTAGATTGTAGATTTAAGATTTTTACCTGCGATAGAAGTAAAAATCTTAAATCTTGAATCTACAATCTTAAATTTTGAAAAGGGGGGAGTAATGGATTTTTTCGAAGTGATCCGCAACCGCCGCTCGTGCCGGCATTTCACCGACAAGCCGGTGTCGGGGAAGGATATCGAGACCTGCCTGGAAGCGGCGCGCCTGGCGCCGAGCGGCACCAACGCCCAGCCCTGGCGCTTTTTTGTGGCGAGAACGCCGGAAATGCGGGCCGCGCTGGCCGAGGCAGGCTTCAACCAGCCGTGCCTGAAGGAGGCGCCGATCATCACGGTTCTGCTGGGCGATCGGGGCGTGTTCAAAAAGCGCCTGCGCCGCGCCAAGGAACTGGCGGACGTCGGCGCCGTGTCCGAGGACACGATGAAAGCGCTCGAGGAGCGCTACAAGGAAAAACCGGACAGCAACAAGGAAGCGAACGATATCAACATCCGCGCCAACTGCATGCTGGCGGGCGAGCATTACGTCCTGGCGGCGACGGCGCTGGAACTCGGGTGCTGCTGGATCGGGCTGTTCGATCCGGCCAAGGTGGCGGAAGCGCTGAACCTCGATACGAAATTCAACTTCCCCATCGCGCTTCTGCCGACCGGGCACCCGGCCGAATTTCCCCAGCCGCGCCCCCGCTACAGCATTTCCGACATCGCCTGGAAAAACGAGGTCAACCAGCCGTGGGTGCCGGGGTCGGTTTGATTTTTTCGCAAGGATTCAGGGATTTTTGACGACAGACTAAAGGGAACCCCAAAAACCCATTTCGTTGAAAGGAACCGCAATGACTGCCAATCCCGGTGAAAGTTTCGAGGAAAAGGACGATTTTTACACGCTGGTGCCGGAGCAGGGACTCTGCCTCATCGGTGACACCATCATCAACCTCCGGAAAGTGACGCTGATCCGGAAACAGGAGGGGAAGACGCTGGTCTACTCCCCCGGCGTCGCCGACCCGATTATCCTGCCCAGCCCCATGTTCGAACGCATCCGCGACGCCGTGTTCGCCGTCGACGATTTCGACGATGACGACGAAGAGGACATTGACGACGAGTGAGGCCGGTTTCGTCAACCTTTTTCCGATGTTATGGTGTGGCGCGGGGAGAGCTGCTCCGCGCCTTTTTTTGTAAACAATGCGATCTCCGTTTCTGTTGTCGATTAATCGCTTACCGCTCTATCGATGCGCCTTTGGTTTTTTCTTCCTGTTGCCAAACCAATTCGAATTTGATATGCTCGATATCATAACCTGCGGGGGAGTCCGCCGGTCGGGGAGGAAGGAATGAAAGCGCGCATTACCCTGGTCAAAGTCAACGGAGAAGAGGCGCAACTGTGGTTCGACACGCCGGCCGAAATCACGGTCGGCCGAAGCCAGAACTGTTCCTGCTCCATCGATGACGACGCCATGATCAGCCGCATGCACGCGGTGCTGCTCATCGATCCCCCCGTCATCAGGCTGAAGGATCTCAACTCCACCAACGGCGTGGTCATCAACGGCGAAGTGTTCGGCGGCGCCGCCGGCGAAAAACTGGTCCAGGCCAGGGATGTCCGCGAAAGCGACGAAGTGGTGATCGGCAATACCGTTCTCCACATCGCCCTGGTCGAGGATGTCGACGCCCCCGATGTTGTCACGCAGCCGGAAACGGTGGTCAAGCCGGTCAGGGTGAAGCAGTCCCGGCACCCGGGCAGCAATTCCACCGTCGCCACCACCCTCGATGCGTTGGCGGCCCACGAAGGAACGAAAAGCAGCCTCACCTCGCTGGCGCCGGCCATACCCGGATACGAAGTCAGGGCTTTCGTCGGGTCCGGCCGCACCGGATCCGTCTACAAGGCGGTGGATCTCGCCTCCGGCGATACGGTGGCGATCAAGGTGACCTACCCCGAACTCGTGTTCACCCGCAAAATGGCGGACGCGTTCAAGCGCGGCATCGACGAATTGAAGCCGGTCGCCCATTCCGGCCTGGTGAAATACCTCGCCTCCGGCGACGTTCGCGTCAACAGCGTCTACTTCGTCAGCGAGTTCGTGTCCGGCGTCAACCTCACCACCCATCTGGACAGGTTTCCCCGCCGTTCCATGCCGGTGGCGGAGGCGTGCGCGCTGTTCGCCAACGTCTGCGCCGCCCTGCAATTCGCCCATCGCCAGGGCCTCCTGCACCGCGACATGCGGCCGGGAAAGGTGATTGTCGATCGCGATCGCGGCGGAATGCTGAAAGTGGCGGACATCGGGCTGGCGCGGGTGTTCGACGAGGCGGGCATATCGGTCGCCGGCCGGCAGCGGTTCGATCCGGCGACGCTG
>JAVBRW010000400.1:0-12103 GCA_031547475.1 Planctomycetota bacterium | reverse complement strand
TGATCGGCCACGGGTGGCTCTCCCGCCAGTGGCAGAGGGCGAGCGCGCTTTGGGCGGCGCGGGACGCGTATTGGGGCCACTCGCGGGCGAGGGTGACCAGGACGCAATCCTCCGCCTCCTCCATCTGGAGAATGCCGATTCTTTCTATGGTCAGTTCCACCCCGCCCGACTGCGAAGGGGCGAGCGAGGCGAGGCCGAGGCGCCGGCCGAAATCGGATACGGTCTCCGCGTACAGGTTCATCCTCATTCTCCTTGCGACAGGACCTCTTCCTCGAGATCAACCGCCCGGTCGAGATGGGTTTGCACCGCGTCCAGCACGCGCTGCCGCGAATCCTGGTCGGCGAACAGCTTGGCCGGCAGGCTGTGGGCCAGCTTGAACACGCCGGCCAGCGCCCTGACGTCGAAGGTGGGGGAACTCCTCCCCTGCAGACCGAGGATGGGTTTGAGCCCGTCCACCATGACGGTGCGCTCGTCCTTGACCCGGCACAGGAGGCGGAGCGCCTCCATGCCGGAGCGGGGGAGGGAGGGGAGCTTGAACTGTTCCCGGAGCTTCTGGACGTCGCCGGTGAACTGCCTGGTGAAGTTGGCGAGGGCGCGCAGGTTGTACAAGTCGTTGTTCATCATTTCCAGCTCGTTCTTGTCGGTCGACGGGTTGGTCGAGGACAAGTCCTTCCCGACCGCCTTCATGAGGTAGTCGATGCGCGAAAGGAAATCGCCTTCGCCGCCCTTCTGGATAATCGACTCGAGGAGGGCCGACACGCTTTCGTGCCCGAGTATGGTCCGGCGGTACAAATCGGTGCCGGTGCCGGTCTCGGGATCGCCTTCGAGGCCGAGCAGGTTGTAGCCGGCCTGGATGGACTGCGCCTGTTCCGCCTCCAGCTTTTCCCGTTCGCGGACGGCCATGTCGGCCAGGGAGGGCTGGTTCTTGAATTGCTCCTCGAGCCACACGAGGGCGGCATGGCGCTCGGTCGAGTCGGGGAAGGCGTCCAGGGCCTCGCGGAAGGCGGCCGGGTTGCCCATGGACGCCTTGGCCTGGGCCAGCAGCTTGGCGAGGCGCTCGGCCATCTGGTGCTGAAGCTGGGCCATCTCCTCGGTCGCCGGCACCACCACCTGCACTTTCTGGTGCTTTTCCGGCTTGCGGCGGTCGGCCACGTCCTTTTCCACCGTTTCGCTGGCGGCAAAGGTCATTTCCTCCGCCGCGTCGGCCAGGAGGCTCATCGGATCGTTCTTGACGGACACGGCCAGGCCGTTCCAGGCGCCCTGCGCCTGAACGGTCTGCGTCACGTTCTGGTGGTGCTGGATCGGCTGGTTCTGCTTGCCGACGCCGGAGATGTTGGTGGACATGTCAGCCGCCTCCTTCCTTTTCGCGCAGTTCGCGGAGCCAGATCAGGACTTCCGCCACCGGTTCGATAAGCGTTTCGGGAATGTAGTGGAGCTCCTGGCCCTGTTCGTAGAGATCGTGGGCGAGGGGGACGTTGCGCATGACGGGGACGCCGGCCTTTTCCGCCTCGCGGACCATGCGCGCCGCCAGTTCGCCCCGGCCCTTGGCCAGGATGACCGGAAGGGGCGTCTTGTCCGGCTTGTATTCGATGGCGATGGCCAGGTGGGTCGGGTTGGTGATGAGGACGTCGGCCTTCTTGACGCTCGCGACCTGGTCGCCCATGACCAATTCCTGGTGCAGCTGCTTCCGCTGGCCCTTGATCTGGGGATCCCCTTCCATCTCCTTGTATTCGTTCTTGACGTCTTCCTTGCTCATCATGTGTTCCTTGAGGAACTGCTGGCGCTGGAAGAACCAGTCCGCCGCGCAGATGGCGGCAAGGCAGGCGAACAGATAGAACACCGTCTCCCGCATGACCATGCGCATCGCCACCTGGGCGGCGTCCAGGCCGTGGCCGGGCAGGCGCAGGAGGAGCGGGAGCGCGTCCATGAACACCATGTAGAACACCACCGTCACCACGCCGATTTTCACTATGGACCGCAGGAACTCGATCAGGTTTTTTATGGAGAAAACCTTGGAAAACCATTGTTTCGGATTCAGCTTGTCCAGGCTCGGCATGGCGGCCTTCCACGCCAGCACCAGCCCCGTCTGCGCCAGGTGCCCCACCGACCCCGCCACCGCCGCCATAACCACGCACGGCACCACCACGATCAGGAACGTCTCGGCGGCCGCCTCGATCAGGAACGGGAACGCCTGGCCGAAAGGCTGGCCGATGAGGGACGCCGCGTCGAGGAACAACGCCTGGAACCTGCCCGCGATCCAGTCGAAACCGATCCAGACGAACGCGACGACGGACAGGACCACGGCGGTGGAGGGGATCTCCTGGCTTTTGGCGACCTGTCCCTGCTCGCGGGCGTCGCGCAAATGTTTGTCGGTGGGTTCTTCCGTCTTCTCGCCCGACATTCCGGTGCCTCCGCCGCGTCAATACACGTCGAACACTTTCCTGAGCGCGTCCCACAGGACCGGGAGGCGCAGGACTTCCCGGTTGATCTCCCTGAGCATGCCCGCCCAGTACAGGACCATGAGCGCCATGACGAGCCCGCTTTTCACCGGCATGGCGAGGAAAAACACGTTCAACTGCGATGCGAAGCGGTTCATCATGCCCATGCCGAAATCGACCAGGAAGCAGACCAGGAGCATCGGCGCCGCCAGCGCCACCAGCGCGGTCATGTACCAGGCGAAATGGTCCAGGAGAAGCGCTTTCAACGGCGTCCGCGACCAGTCCGGCCAGAAGGAGAACGGCGACCAGAAGGCGTACGACGTCAGTATCGCCTGGAAAAACAGCGCCAGACCGCCGGTGGCGATGAACACCATGATAAGGCTCTGGAGCGCCATGCTGCCCAGGGGCGACGTCTCCTCGCCGGACAGCGGATCGGTCGCCTGCGCCATCGACATGCCGCGCTGGTTGTCGACCAGGAAGCCGACGCCGGAGGCGACGTAGAACGCCAGGGACGACAGGAATCCGAACAGGACCCCGAGAGCCGCCTCCTTGGCGACGAGCGGCGTCGCGGTGACGAAGTCGAAGCGCTTTTCCGGCGACAGTTCGGCCAGCCACGGCACCAGGAACATCCCGAAGGCGAAGGCCATGGTGGAGCGGACCATGGTGGTCAGGTGACGGCCGGCAAGGAACGGCACGATCTGGAAAATCGGCACGATGCGCGCCATGGCCAGGCCGATCAGCCACAGATACTGCCCCGCATCGGTGCCCAACGACAAGATCTGCCGCATTGTCTAACCTTCGCATTTGTTATTTAAGATTGTAGATTGTAGATTTAAGATTTATTTCCGTCACAAGCGTTTTGTCCGGGAATAAATCTTAAATCTCAAATCTTCAATCTTAAATTCTACGAGAGCGTCATGATCTGGTTGAACAGCCGGGACGCGTAGAGGAGAAGCTCGCGGCCGAACCAGGTCGTCGTCCCCACCAGGGTGACGGTGACGCCAAGGAGCTTGATGGCGAAGGACAGCGTCTGCTCCTGCACCTGGGTTATCGCCTGCAGGAGGCTCACCGCCACGCCGAGGACCGACGCCACCACGATCGGCGGGAGGGACAGGATGAGGACGAGGAGCATCGCCTCTTTCGTCAGGTGGAGAATCACAGCCTCGCTCATGGCCGAATCCTTTCCGGAAAACCGCGCATACTTTTTCCAAATGGATTACCTGTATGTTTGCAGCAAGCCCTCGATCACCTTGGTCCAGCCGTTGATCATGACGAACAGCAGAAGCTTGAACGGCAGCGACACCGTCATCGGCGACACCATCATCATGCCCATGGCGAGGAGGATGTTGCTGATGACCAAATCCACCACGATGAACGGCAGGTAGAGGAGAAAGCCGATCTGGAACGCCTCGGTCAATTCGGTCAGCAGAAACGCCGGCGCCAGGATGAACAGGCTGTCCGGCTCGGCCGTGTCCGACGGCTGGTCGCCCCACAGTTGCATCGCCGCCCGGAGGAACAGGATGCGCATGGAAGGGTGCGAGTGCTTGCGGAGGAAGTCCTTCAGCGGCTCCGTCACCTGTTCCACCTGCGCGGCGGAGACGCTGGAGTTCCGGATCGACTCGGGCGCCCCCGATTCCACCGCCTTCAAGTACATGGCCCGCCCGACCGGGGTCATGATGAAGAGGGAAAGGAGGATGGCCATGCTGTTGATGACCATGTTCGGCGGAATCTGCTGGATGCCGAGGGCGTTCCGGACCAGGCTGAACACCACCACCAGCTTGACGTAGCTGGACATCAGCACCGCCATGAACGGCAGGAGCGACAAAATGCCAAGGCCGACCACCATGTTGACCGGATTGAGTCCCAACATGCTAGAACTCCTCGGGGTTCCGCATCAACTGCGTCATGGACGCGTCCAGGCGCTCCAGGACGCGCTGGCGGCGCTCGATCGCATCCTTCGAGTCGCCGGAATAGAGGAGGCCGCGGAGAACATAGTTGGCTTCCCGCAGCTTGGCCGCCTGCTCCTCGAGGCGGCGGTTCTGTTCTTCCGTGGCCTCGAGCCTGCCCTCGAGCCGGGCCACCGTCTGCTTCAGGCCGTCGATGCGTTCGCGCCACACCTGCTCCGCCACCGTCATCGGGCCCGCCGCCGCGTCGGCGGGAAGGGCCTTCACGCCGGGAAGCGGCCGCCTGAGCGCGTCGACCGGAAGTTCCAGGAGGCGGGCGAATTCCTCCAGCCGCTGTTCGTTCGGCGCGCTCCGCCCGTATTCGTACACGCACAGATCGTTCGGATTTATGTTGAGGAAGTCGGCGAAGCGCTTCTGGCCGCCCCAGCCGGGGAATTTCCGCTTCCTCAAATGTTTCAGGTTGGCGCCGATGACGCGGGCGAGCGCCTTGGAATCGCCGGGCGCCGGGTAGTTCTCCAACGCGTCGGGCAGGTCGTCGCCGTCATCCTCGTTCTTCGCTTCCGCGTCCATTCATTTCTCCGCCATGGCTGTTATCCGGACGCCGATGCGCCCGCCCACGTCAACCAGTTCGCCCGTCGCAATCGGCCTGCCCATGGCCGTCAGGGTGACGGGCGACTCCACCGGCGTGGAAAACTCGACCACCTGCCCGGCGCCCAGTTGGCGAAGCTGCGCCAGGGTGACGGTGAGCCTGCCCACCCGCGCCTGGAGCTCCACCTCGACATTGTCGACGGACACGGGCTGTTGTCCGGTATCTTCTTGGGCTTCCGCTTCCGGAGCCCCGGCCGCATGGGTCATGGTTTTTCCTTCCACCGAAAGTATGCCGTTTTCCAGCGCGGCGGCGAAACGCACCGCCCCGCCCACGGTCAAGACGCGCTCGCCCGAACACGGGGTGATCAGCACGTCGCCGACGCCGATCCCGGCCGGCAGGGAGGCGGGAACCGCCCAGCCGCCCAGCCCGACCTCGCCCGCCAGGGGCAGATCGCCCGGAAGCTCCCGTTCCGCCGCCGGCAGGCGGGCCAGGCAATCCGCGAGCGACTGGAACCAGCCGTCGTCCGCCCGCCCCGCCACCCAGGCGAGGCCGATGCGGAACCCGTCCTGCCGCTCGAAGCCGACGCGGCAGGCGGAGGCGGGAACGTTCGCCTGCTTCACCTCGAACTTTTCCAGCGACACCGCCTGGCCCATGGCTTTTTCCGCGCCCGCCAGCGCGCCGGCGAAAAAGCATTCGAGCGCCGCGCGGACCAGGGTGCCGGGAAAGGCGTCGACCGATCCGGGCGGGCATTCCAGCGCGGTGGCCGCCGCCGCGCGCCAACCCGCCTCGTCCAGCCAAGCGGTTATATCCACATCGCCTGTCCGGCACAAGGCCGACGCGCCGCCCGCCGCCATGCCCGGCGCCGGGACGACCCGCCACGCGGCGCCGCCCGACTCGAACGCGAGGCCTTCGGCGTGCCGCGCCACCAGCGTCTGGATTCTGGCGGCATTGGGGGATAGTTTCGTCAAGGGCAGTTTCGTCACACCCGTTTGTCTCCGATTTCATCGTACAGGTTGCGCCGGTTCCGGCTCCGGCCGGCGCCGGTGTCGGAGGACGCGTTTTCGCTCATGCGGACGGCGACCGTGTCCCCGGTCTTTTCCGCCAGCCGATCCCGGAGGGCGCCCAGGTTGGGGAGGAGGAAGCGCTGCGAGTTCACGTCGTCCGACAGGAACTCCACCGACAGCCCTTCGCCGGGCCTGGAGGCGATGGCGATCTCCGTGTTCGGCAGCAGTTTCGGATCCACCTTGATCCGCACCTCGGCCGCGCCGTCCGCCTTCGGGACCGAAACCAGGATGCGTTCGACCAGGTTGTCCATTTTCGCCGCCCCCGGTTTCTCCGCCGGCGCCGCGGGCGCGATGTCGGCGGGAACGGCGGGCTGTTGTTTCAATCCGCCTTGCGCCAGCAGGGCGGCCGCGCCGCCGTCCGGTTCCGCCGTTTCGCCCGTTTCGGACTGCGCGCCCTTGCCCGCGAGCCCGGCGAACAGTTCGGACATGCCGGCCATGCCGGTGGCGGGGGCGGTTGCGCCCATGCCTTCGCCGGCGGCTATCGCGTCGCCCGGCATGACAATGCCCTGCTGGAGCCGGGCCTGTTCGATTTCGTCGCGGATTTCCGCCAGGCTTTTCTTTTTGTCCAGCATCCTGTTCAGCTTGGCGACCTGGTCGCTGTCCACCCTGCCCTGGTTTCCCGACGTTCCTTTTTGTTCACGGCTTGGCGCTCTTTGGTTGATGGGGTCGGTTTTCATGATTGACTCTCCTGAACCGCAAACAGGGCGTCGTCCTCTTCCTCGTCCGGGCCGCGCGCGGGGAAATCCTCCAGTTCCGCCTCTTCGGCCGTTTCCTGGCGCTTGATTTCCTCCTTGAGCCAGCGTTTGCGGTGCTCGTCGATTTTTTCCCGATCCCGCACGGCGGCGACCAGGCGTTTTTTCGCTTCCCGCTCCTCTTTCTCCGCTTCGGCCACAGCCTGTTCGGCCGCCTTGACCCCTTCCTCCAGATCGACCTCCTTCGTCCGGAGCGCCTCGAGATCGTTCCGGTAGCGTTCGAGATCGGCCTGGGAAAGCGTCAGCCCCTTTATCTTCTGGAACCGCCGTTCCTCCTCTTCGGGTCGCCACCGGCGGTAGCGTTCGAGTTCCTCTTTCGCCTCTTCCGCCTTTTTCTTCGCCTCGGCCGCCGCGCGGCTGGCTGCCCGCGCCTCCCTGCCGGCCCGGTCTTCCCTGATCCTGCGGGCGGAAAGCAGCGCTTCCAGGCGGTATTTGGCCATGGTTTATTTCGCCTTGACCAGGTCCTGCATGCCGGCGACCGCGTCGTCCAGGGTGGTGCGATCGTTCGTGCCCTGCTTCAGGAAACCGTTCAACCTGTCGTACTTGTCGATGGCCTCGTCGGCCAGGGCGTCCTGTCCCCGCTTGAACTCGCCGATCTGCACCAGAAGCTCGACGTCCTTGTACTTGGCCAGCAGCTGCCGGAAGCGGCTGGCGTCCTGCCGGTGCTCTTTCGAAGTCACCGCGTTGAAGCAGCGGCTGACCGAGGCGAGGACGTCGATGGCCGGATAATGGTTGGCGGCGCCGAGGGCGCGGGACAGGATGATGTGCCCGTCCAGGATGGATCGCGTCTCGTCCGCTATCGGCTCCGTCATGTCGTCGCCCTCGACCAGCACCGTGTAGAGGGCGGTGATCGAGCCCTTGTCCGAATTGCCCGCCCGCTCCATCAATTTCGGCAGGCTGCTGAACACCGAGGGCGGAAAGCCGCGCCGGGCCGGAGGCTCGCCCGCCGCCAGGCCGATTTCCCTGAGCGCGCGGCCGAAGCGGGTGACCGAATCCATCATCAGCAAAACCTTTTTGCCCTGGTCGCGGAAATATTCGGCTATGGCGGTGGCGACGTAGCTCGCCTTCAGGCGCTCCATCGACGGCCGGTCGGAGGTGGACACGACCAGAATGGCTTTTTTCACCCCTTCCGGGCCGAGATCGTGCTCGATGAATTCCCGCACTTCCCTGCCGCGTTCGCCCACGAGGGCGAGAACCACCACGTCCGCCGCCGCGCCCTTGACGAGGCAGGACAGGAGGGTAGACTTGCCGCCGCCGGCGGCGGCGAAAATGCCCATGCGCTGTCCTTCGCCGCAGGTCAGGAGCCCGTCGAGGACCCGGAGCCCCAAGGGCATCGGCGTATCGATGATGCGCCGCGTCATCGGGTTGGGGGGCGGGGCGTAGACCGGGTAATACGCTTCCGGCTCGATGGGCGGCTTGCCGTCCAGGGGGTTGCCGAGCCCGTCCAGCACGCGGCCGCGAAGCTGATCGCCGACCGGGATGGTGTGCACTTTCCCGGAACTGATCACCACCGTCGACGAACTGACGCCGGACAATTCGCCCAAGGGCGTCAGGATGGCGGCCTGGTTGGCGAAGCCGACGCATTCCGCCTTCAGTTCCCAGCGGTCGTCGTCCGGATTTTTCAGCGTGACCATTTCGCCGATTTTTATGCCCGGCACCACCGCCTTGACCACGGTTCCGACCACCTGCGTCACCTTGCCCCGCACCTCGACGGTGGAAAGCTCGGCCAGGGACCGGGTCATGGCTTCGGAAATGTGGTCGAAAATCGCCATCAGCCCGTACGCTCCTCGAGGTGGCGGCGGAACGCGTCCTCGATCATCCCGAGTTGCCGGTCGAGGGTGGCGTCGATGACGCCGAGTTCCGTTTCCATGATGCAGCCGCCGGCGCCCAGGGAGGGATCGGCCGCCACATCGACCCGCCCCATGCCGGGATAGCGCTTGACAATGTCGGCGAGCCGCGCCTGCACCGCGTCGACGTCGTCCATGCTTACCCGCAACAAAACCTTTTTTCGTCCCGCACCAGCCGGAGCGCGTGCCCCACCACCTTCTCCGCCAGGTCCGCATTGTCGAACGAGCCGAGAATGGTCCTGACCGACCGCATGACCACGTCGACGAACGAGCTTTCCATCCTTGCCATATGGTCGAGGGAGGCGGCGACCGATTCGAACATCTGCGCCGAGATTTCCAGCTTGCCCTCGGCCATCCCTTCCTCGTATCCCGCCCGGCGGCGGTCCTCGGCCTCGGTTTCGGCCCGGAGGCGTATCCGCTCCGCCTCTTCCCGGGCGCGGGCGACGATGTTTTCCGCCTCGACCATTTCCGCGTACTCGCCCGCCTTCAGGACAATCGTCCCGGGGTCAGTTCCGATGCCGCCGGAAGGGTGGAGAAGCATTTTCGCCATCGCAAAAACCCTATCGGAAAAAGTGAATGTCCGCGTTCACGCCACCGGCGCCGGCGCCGCGGCGAAGAGTCCGGCAAGGTTCGCGGCCCACCGCCCGCGCCGATCCTCGGGCCACGATTGCGCTTCGCCGATCATGCCGTCGCATCGCGGCGGCAATTTCGCCAAAACCCGCCCCGCCATTCCCGGCGGCAACCCGGCCAGACAGCAGCCGAGGCCGAGGCGCGCCGTTCCGACTACCGCCTCCGCCAGCCCGCCTTCCGCGACCGCTTCGGACGGGGGAAACCGCCGCCTCAAGGCGGGAGCCTGGCGCAGGGCGAAACGATGGGCATCGTCGCCGATAACGCTTTTCAAGGCGTCGACATCGCGGCGCCACACCAGCCTGGCTATTTCGGCGTGGTGGCGCCCGGCGCCGAAGCGAAGGGCGGTCCGCCACAGCACCGCGCCCGGCAGAAGCGCCCAATCGGCGCCGACCGTCCCGTTTTCCGCCTCCCATGCGTTCCAGCCGCAATCGGCGCCGGGAACGAGGAACCCCGGATCGAGGGAGATGGTCCGGGCCGAGCGCGCGCACGCGGTCAGTTTTTCCGCCGCGCCGGCCGGCACCCCGAGAGCCGCCCAGCGATCGGGGTGGATGTCCCGCGCCAGGCCGTCGTGGAGCGGCCGCCAGCGTTTCCAGGCCGACAGGGTGGCGGAGCCGTCGCTCATTTGCGGCCCTTCCTGGCCACCAGGAACACGCACAAGACGACAAGGACCAGCACGGCCGCGCCGGCGGCGCCCGCGCCCCACCAAACCCTGACCGCCGACTCGTCCGCCACCCGGAGGCCAAGGACGGTGCGGAACGCCGGTTCGATGGCCGCCTCTTCCTGCGGGCGGGCGGGGAAGAAGGTGACGACGATGCGCTCCTGATCGAGATTCGGCACGCCGGCCGCCACCAGCTTGCGGATCTCGATGCGGTGGTTTACCGGATCGTGGCGCTCGTCGTCGACGTGCTTGACGAAGACGGCCGCCGACGGCGTCTGGATGCTTCTCCCGAGCTGATCCAATTCGGGCAGGACCAGATGGACGCGCGCCTCGAGCACGCCGTCGATGGCGGCTATGGTTTTCGACAGATCCTCCTGCATGGCGTAGAGGTAGCGGGCCTTTTCCTCCAGCGGGGTGGAGAACATCGCCCCCTTGCCGAACACGGTGCCGAGATCGTCGTAATGCCGCCGCGGCAGCGCCAGCGATTCGAGGACGCGCATCGCCTTGGCGATGTCCTGTTCGTCGACGAACACGGCGTAGGTGCCTTCCTCGCCAGGCCGCTTCTCCGCCGGGATGGACGCTTCCTGGAGGGCGGCGATGACCGCGTTCGCCTCCTTTTCCTGGAGGCTCCCGTACAACTGCGCCTGACAGCCGGCGGCGAACAGGCACGCCAGCAGGGTTATCGCGATAGTCCCGATGCGCCGCATGGAATTGCCCTCATCCCTGTTGCAGGTTTTTCACGCCCTGGGTGACTTTTTCCGCCACCTTGCTGGCGGCGGACACGATGGTGCCGGATTCGAGCAGGGCGAAATTCGCCTTGATCAGGTCCATCTGGGTGGCGTCCGGCTTGTCGAATACGGCCAAGATGTCGGCCTGCGTCCGGTCGAGCCGCTGGTTGATGCTGTTCATGTTGTCGAGAACGCGGCCGGTGACGCTTTCCGCCCCGGGCGTCTCAGCCGGCTGGGCGCCCGCGACCTGCGCCGGATCGGCCGGCGGCTGCGGCTGCTGTTGCTGCGCCGCGTTCAACAAATCGTTCAACCGTTCGACGCTGCCCGCGCCGGGCGATCCCTTGGCGCCTTCCGCGCCCGGAAGGCCGCCGGGCGCCATGCCGCCGACACCGCCGATACCCGCCTTGGTGATATCCATGTTTACCTCCCTGCCGCGGCGTCGCCGCCGGGGCGGTTATGCCTTGGAAAATGTCTTTTGCGACAATTCCTCCAAGAGTGCGTCCGCGGTGGCGATATCCTGCCGGAGGCCGTCCGTTTCCATCCCGGCGCGGACTTCCCGCGCTTCCGGAAGCCGCCCGGCCATGCCCAGCGCCACCAGCTTGTACAGATTCAGCGGCCCCTTGAGCTTGCCGCCCTTTTTCAGGCGATCGTTGGCCATGGCGACCGCGCTTTCGAATTCGCCCTTGATGATTTCGCACAGCATAAGGCCCACCACCGGGCCGTCCCGGTCGGGCGCTGTTTTGGCCAGGCCGGTGAACACGAGCTCCGCTTCGGGGACCATGCCGTCGCGGCACAGGAAAAACCCGATGCGCGCGAGCAGGCTTCTTTCCCTGTTGTCCAAGTGCATGGCAAAACCGCCTTTCTCGTCATGATCAAGCGTTCCGGATGACTTCCTTGTCGGTGTCGAACAAATTCTTGCTGATGGTGGTCATCATCGACACCATGTTGTTGTACGCGGCGGTCTTCTGCTGCAATTTGAGGAGATCGACCTGGGTCAGTTCCTCCGTCGTCGAACCGTCGAGCACTTGCGCAATGTCGTTGGCCTGCGTTTCCAGCGACTTTATTCCCACATCCCGCACCGTGTCGCGAATATTGACGTTGCTGCTCATGCGTTGCCTCCTTTTTGAAAAATTCAGCCATGCTTGTGGCGTTTGTTCCACGACCGCTGCAGCCCGGCGGCGGCGGCGTCGAATCCGGCCAGAAGCGCTTTTCCCGTTTCGAACTCGGCCGGCGTCACTCCCTTGTCGAGGACGGCCCTGAACTTGCGCTGGCCCTGGTGGAGCGCGTCCAATATTTCCCGGAGTCTGGCGCCATTGCCGTCGGACTCCAAAACTTCACCCGGCGTCCAATCCTCGGAATACATATCGTAATCGATAGCCATGCGGTCATCCCTCCAGGACGAGGCCTATTTCAATATAACCATACAAGCTGGCAATAGTCAAATAAATTTTAATATATTTCAAATATTCAAAATATTATTGAATTCCTTCAAG
>JAVBRW010000107.1:0-7508 GCA_031547475.1 Planctomycetota bacterium | reverse complement strand
TTTTCTTGGTCGTGCCGGGGGCGGCCACCAGGGCCGCCCCTACCAGGGATCGATACGTTTGCCTTAAAAGGCCGATGACAAATGTTTTCTGCTGTTCTTTTTGCAATACAAGCAAAATGCCAGTATGCGCCGCATTTTTTGAAAAGCGATAAAAGGTTGAACTTGGGCGGAGGAGGAGTAGGTCAACGGGCGACGGAACAGTGTTTTGATCATGCTTCATAAAGGGGTTATGGACGCCACAACCGTCTGCGCCCATGACAATTAGGATAGTTTTCGCCAATTAAAAATGCTTGTCCCGCAGAGACGCGAAGGGAAAAATGTCACAAAAACGGAACGCCTGTCCCGGGCACCGTTCCAAATCTGGAAAACGCTTCACTGCATTCCCAGCTTGCGCAGCGCGCGCCAAAAGGAAGTGCGCCCGACGCCCAGTTCCCGGGCGGCCGCGCTTCGGTTTCCGCCGCATTTTTCCAAAAGGTCGATCACGTGCGATTTGGCCAACGGCTTGCCGCCGAGTACCAGATACGCTTCTTCCCGCCCAATGGGAACGGCCGGCCCGGATTCGAGGCCGGGATAAGCGTAGCTGCCGGCCAGCTCAAGGCGCACGCATTCGGCGTCCAGCTCGCCGTCCGAAGCGATGGCGGTAATGCGCTCGCAGAAATTGACAAGCTGCCGCACGTTGCCGTCCCACGAAAATTCCTCCAGCGCGGCGATGGCGCCGGGAGTGAAGCGCACCTTTTTCCCGAAAGCGGCGTTGAATCTGTCCAGGTAATGCTCGGCCAGATGCGCGACATCGCCCGCGCGCATCCGGAGCGGCGGCACGCCCAGCATCAGCACATTGAGCCGGTAGTACAGATCCCGCCGGAAACGGCCGGCCAGCACCAATTCGTGGAGGTTTTTGTTGCAGGCGGCGACGACGCGCACATCCACCGGAATGACCGCCTCCCCGCCGACCCGCCGAATCTGCTTCTCCTGCAGGGCGCGGAGCAGGATGACTTGGCAGAATGGATCCAGCTCGGCGATTTCATCCAGGAAAATCGTGCCGCCGTGGGCGAGTTCGAACAGGCCGGGCTTGCCGCCCTTCCGCGCGCCGGTGAAGGCGCCCTCGATATAGCCGAACAGCTCGCTTTCCATCAAATGGGTGGGAATGGCGCCGCAGTTGACGGCGACGAACGGCCCGTTGCGGCGGTGGCTGGCATTGTGGATGCTTTGCGCGAAAAGCTCTTTGCCGGTGCCGGTCTCGCCGATGATCAGCACGTTTGCCTGGATGTCCGCGAAGGCACGGGCAGTGTCCAGCGTTTTCCGCATGACCGGCGACACCCCCTTGATATCCTCGAACCGGTACTGTGCGACATTCCCCTTGAGATAAAGCCGTTTGCGCACCGTCGCCTCGTTCTCCTGCAGCGCCTCGACGCTTTGCAGGAAGAAAATGGCGTTGGTGACGCGTTTCTTGATGGTGATGGGGGTCAGGGACACCGCGTATTTCTGTCGTCCGATTTCCAGCAGGTAGCCGCTTTGGGGAATGCCGGATTCGAGCACCTCCTCCACGAAGGTGCGCGGCAGCGACGGGCAGACGGCGAAGATGTTCCGCCCGGAAATGTCGTTCCTCCCGAATATTTGCGCGGCCTGGCTGTTGCACATCACGATATCGTAGCGGGCGTCGATGCTGACAATGCCGTCCCGCACCGCGTTGATGATGACATGCTGCTCCTCGGCGTTCTTCCGCTCGTTGTGCATGGCGGCCTGCATTTCCAAGGCGCGTTTCACCGCCTGCTCCAGCGATTTTCTTTCGCAGCCGATCTCCACCGCCGGTATGCCGAACTCCTTGGCCACCGTGCAGGTCGCCATGCCGCTGACGATGACGTCCACCCGGCCCTTGATCCGCCCGAGCGTCTCCCGGATTTCCCGGTTGTTGGCGATTTCGTAATGGGCGATGGACATGCCCATCGCCTCGAGATAGGCGCGGATCTGGTTATAGGTGACGGTGAACCCGATATACGCGATTTGCAACGGCTCTTTGTCGACCAGGGTGCGGGCCACATTGAGGGCGGTCATCACTTCGACGTCGGAAATGGGGATGTTGACCAGGGGGATGCCGAGGTTCGATGCTTCGAGCATGTTGGCGGTGGCGCCGCGACTGAGAATGACGTCGATCTCGCCGAGATCGACGGAGTCGATGAATTCGAACGCCTCGTCCATGCTGCCCAGAAACACGCTGAAATCGTCCGGTTGCGCGAGGCTTTCGCGGACGCGGAGGCCGTGTTCGTACATATCGCGGTTGGTTGCCAGCAAAAGGATTTTTGCCATGCCCCTCTCCTTCGCTTTCCAGCAATATTTCGCGTACTGTCATTATATAATCTCCCCCACAAAATGCCATGGGGGTGGACGCGGACCATCCCGCCAGGTATACTCCTATACCGTT
Organism: Planctomycetota bacterium; assembly: GCA_031547475.1. Classification (GTDB taxonomy): domain Bacteria; phylum Planctomycetota; class SZUA-567; order SZUA-567; family SZUA-567; genus JAJBSZ01. Next base: position 5,089 of record JAVBRW010000107.1, on the reverse strand, counting down.
CATTAATGGGAGAAGCCACATGGATGTAATGAGCACGAGAAATTCCGCGGTCCGGATGCCGGCGCTGCAGGCGGTTTTGCAGGGCATGGCCGGCGACGGCGGCTTGTTTGTTCCCGAACGTTTTCCCCGGTTTGACATGCCGGAACTGCTGCGGACCGCCCGCGCCGGCTATGCCGACGTGGCGGCGCTGGTCTTGGGCCTGTTCTTCGACGTCGAGCATCCCGTTCTCCTGAACCTCGCCGCCGAGGCGTACGCCGGATTCGACGCCCCCGAGATTGTGCCGGTGCGGAAAGTGGCGGACACCCGCGTCATGGAATTGTTCCACGGCCCGACCCTGGCGTTCAAGGACATGGCGCTCCAGGTGCTGCCCAGGCTGATGCGCCTCGCCCTGGACGAATTCGGCTGGAAAGACGACGCGCTGATCCTGACCGCCACCTCCGGCGATACCGGCAAGGCGGCGCTCGAAGGATTCAGGGATGTGCCGAGAACGTCCGTCTTCGTCTTCTACCCGCACGACGGCGTGGCGGAAATGCAGCGCCTCCAGATGGTGACCCAGAAAGGCGGGAATGTCGGAGCCTGCGGGGTGTTGGGCAATTTCGACGACGCCCAGACCGGCGTCAAGCGGTTGTTCATGGACGAAAGCTTCGTCGCCGCCGCCAAGAAGGCGGGCCGGTTCCTGTCCTCCGCCAACTCCATCAATATCGGCCGCCTGATTCCCCAGATCGCCTATTACTGCCACGCCTACGCCAAGCTGGCGGAGGAAGGGGCGGTGAAGGACGGCGGCGTTGTCAACTTCGTGGTGCCGACCGGCAATTTCGGCAATATTCTCGCCGCCCACTACGCGCGGGAAATGGGCCTTCCCATCGGGAAATTGATCTGCGCCTCCAACCGAAACAACGTGCTCACCGATTTTTTCCGGCGGGGAGTGTACGACGCCCGGCGCGATTTCCACAAGACCATGTCCCCGTCCATGGACATACTCGTCTCCAGCAATCTCGAGCGGCTCTTGTTCGAGATAAGCGGCAGGGACAGCGCGGTGGTCCGGAGCTGGATGGACGCGCTCCGGGACACGGGCCAATACGATATTCCGGCCGCCGCCCGCGACACGCTGGCGCGGGAGTTTTACGCCGATTTCTGCACCGACGAGGAAACCGCCGAGGCGATCCGCAGGGTGTTCGAGGAATCGCGCTATCTCATGGATCCGCACACCGCCGTGGCGGAAGCGGTCTACCGCAAATACCGGAACGCAAGCGGCGACGCCACGCCGACGATCATCGTGTCCACCGCCAGCCCGTACAAGTTCACCACCGATGTCTGGCGCTCGCTGACCGGCGAAAGCCTGGCCGACGCGTTCGAGGCGGGCGAGAAATTGTCGAAGCGCACCGGCACTCCGATTCCGCAGTCCATCCGCGAGCTGAAGTCGGCGCCGGAACTGCACACCGGCGAGGTCGAAAAGGATCGTCTGCGCGACGCGGTGGAATCGTTCCTGGAGGCGAAGCGCTGAAGTGCCTCCCCTCGAACCGCCGCCAGCATCGTTCCTGAGCCGCTACAAAGGCGAATTGCTCATTCTTTCCAGCACGGTTGCCTGGGGGATGTCGTACCTTTTCACCAAAACGGCGGTGCAGGCGCTGGGCGCTTTCAATGTGATAGCGTTCCGTTTCACCGTGGCCTGCGTGGTCTCGGCCGCGATTTTTTGCCGCCGTCTGGTCCGCATCGGCCGGAACGAAATCGTATATGGCTGCCTGTTGGGAACGCTGCTTTCCGGCGCCACCAGTTCGTTGGCCGTCGGCTTGCAATCCACCACCATTTCCAACGCCGGTTTCATCATCGGATCGATGGTCTTGTTCGTGGCGGTCATGGACGCGGCGGCGGCGCGGCGAAAACCGCATACCGGCCTGATCGCCGGAGTGCTGCTCGCGTTGGCCGGCATCGGCGTTCTCACCCTGCGCGGCCAATTGACGATAAATCCGGGCGATGTGTACTGCTTCGGCGCGACCGTGCTGTTGTCGTTCCATGTCATGGCGGCGCAGCGGGCGGCGCGCCGGGCCGATCCGGTGGGCGCGTCCATCATTCAATTCGCCGCCACCAGCGTGCTGGCCTGGACCGCGTCGTTCATGTCGGGGGTGATTGTCCTGCCCCACGGCATGCTGCTCCTGGCCATTCTCGGCCTGGGCGTGGTGGGAACGGCGGCGGCGTTTGTCTGCCAGGTGGCGGGCCAGAAATTCGTTTCGCCGACGCGCACGGCGTTTCTTTTCACCCTCGAACCGATCTTCGCGACCCTGTTCGCCTGGGTGTTTCTGCAGGAGCAGGTGACCTGGCATGTCTACGCCGGGGGAGGGCTGTTGCTGTCGGGGGTGTATGTGTCGGAATATGGTTCCCGCACGGATATTGGCAAACCTTCCCGAACACGATATGATGGACAAGGTGATGATGTCCTGAACCCTTCTGAAAAGGAAACCATATCATGTCTGGAATGTTCGATCTGTGCGGAAAAACGGCGTTGCTCACCGGGGCGGGACGGGGCATAGGTTTCGCCCTGGCGCGCGGCCTGGCGGAGGCGGGCGCCAAGGTGATTGTCAATGACATAAACGCCGACACCGCCAACGCGGCGGCGGAGACGCTCCGGAAGGACGGGTTCGAGGCGATGGCGGCGCCGTTCGACGTGACCAACGCCTCGGCTGTCGAAAATGCCGTGTCCGACCTGGAAAAAAAGAATGTGCCCATCGACATTCTTTTCAACAACGCGGGCATCCATCGGCGCGCTCCCCTGATCGACATGCCGGAGGAATCGTGGCGGGCGGTGATCGACACCAATCTGACATCCGCGTTTATCATGGGAAAAACCGTCGCCCGGCAGATGATTGCCAGGAAATCGGGGAAAATCGTCAATATTTGCTCGATCAATTGCGAAAGGCCGAGGCCCGACATCGCCAACTATTCGGCGGCCAAGGGCGGTCTGGTTCTTCTCACCCGATCCATGTGCGGAGAATGGGCGCGGCACAACGTACAGGTAAACGGCATCGCGCCCGGATATATTCTTACCGAAATGACCATGCCCTTGTCGCGGGATCCCGAGAAAAACGCCTGGATCGAAAGCATCACGCCGGCCAGGCGCTGGGGTAAACCCGAGGACCTGATCGGCGCGGCGGTTTTTCTTTCCTCCGGCGCTTCCAGCTTCGTCAACGGCCACATTCTATTCGTGGACGGCGGCATGCGGTTTGCGCTGTAATCGGAAATCCATTCCTCCGAAAAGCATGCCGGCAGGGTGATGTTGGGCCAGGGAAAAGGAAAGATTATCAATATTTCCTCCGTCCGCGGATTTCAGGGCAGAATCGGCGATCTGGCCTATTCTCCCAGCAAGGGCGGCGTGAACCGGCTCACCAAATCGCCGGCCATTGAATGGGGCCCGATCGGAGTACCAATGCTTGCGTTTCTTTTCCTTGTCAGTTTGACGGCTTCAGGTATTGGGGCCGTGTGCGGCATTGGCGGCGGTATCATCATCAAGCCAATCCTTGATTTTCTCCAGGTTGCCGATGCCGTCACAGCCAGTTTTCTGGCAAGCGGCACCGTGCTTGCGATGACGGTTTATACTGTGGGTATGCAATTTTTTCATAGGGAAGGAAGCATTGACCTGAAGAAAGGCATGCCGCTTGGCTGGGGGGCGATGGCCGGCGGAATTTTGGGCCATGCGGCGCTCTTGGGAGTGAAGGATTCGCTTGGCGGCGACGATGTGGCGGGCGCGGCACAAGCCTGCGGCATAATGGTGATGACGCTGGCGGCGCTCCTGTATCTTTCCCGGAAAGTTATGATTCGGTCGCTGGATGTCGTGGGAATAATGCTATGCATGGCGTTATGTTTGCTTTTGGGCAGCATTTCCAGCTTTTTCGGCATTGGCGGCGGCCCGATCAATCTTGTATTCCTTTTCTATTTTTTCTCCATGGACACGAAAAATGCGGTAAACAACTCGCTGTATGTCATTTTCTTCAGCCAGGCGACCAACCTTCTTTATTCACTGGCGATGCGAACCATTCCCGCTTTCGAATCGCCTCACTTGATCTCCATGGCTCTTGGCGGAATCTTCGGCGGCATTGTCGGGCGGGTGTTGCACAGGCGCTTGACAAATAAGGCCATTGAAAAACTTTTTGCCGTTCTGATGATCGCGATAATCTTCCTGTGCTTTTACAATTTCGGGCGCTTTGCATTGGCGTGAGGCGCCTGCTCGAACCGATGACGGATGGCATCGGCGAGTTTCCCGGGGAAGGGTTCGAGGGCGGCAAGTGCGCCGAGAGCACGCGCTATCGGCGGCACCGGCTATGCCTGGACAATGTACCGGTTGACAATCGATTCCAGCAGTTCCTGTCTGCCGCTGGGGACAACCGGCTCCGGCATGCTTTCCGCTTTTTCGGCCAGCCTGGCCAGGTCGAATTTCCCGCCGACGATATCTTTCCCGAGCCCGTCGCTCCAGCCCGAATAGCGCTTTTCCCTGAATGTTTCGAGCTCGCCGCTCGCATGCAGCTTTCTGGCGATTTTGTAGCCGAGCGCCATGGTGTCCATGCCGGCGATATAGCCGATGAACAAATCGTCCAGTTGGTTCGAGCCGCGCCGGACGTGCGCGTCGAAATTGATGCCGCCCGGAGCGATGCCGCCGTTGAGGACGAATTCGTACATGGCGGGGACGACGCGGTATATGTCGGTCGGGAAATGGTCGGTGTCCCAGCCGCAGAACAGATCGCCCTGATTGGCGTCCAGGGAACCGAGAATGCCGTTGACGCGCGCCACCGTCAGATCGTGCTCGAACGGATTGCCGGCCAGCGTCGCGTGGTTGGCTTCGAGATTCAGCTTGAAATTCTTCTCGAGCCCGTAATTGAGCAGGAATGCCAGGCAGGTTTCGGCGTTGGAGTCGTATTGGTGCTTGGTCGGTTCCATCGGTTTCGGTTCGATAAGGAATTGCCCGGTGAATCCTATGGTCTTCGCATAGTCCACCGCCAACCGCAGCATGCGCGCCAAATTGTCCTGTTCCAGTCGCATGTTGGTGTTGAGCAGGGTGTCGTACCCTTCGCGCCCGCCCCAGAAGACAAAGCAGGAGCCG
>JAVBRW010000172.1:0-3401 GCA_031547475.1 Planctomycetota bacterium | reverse complement strand
GCCGAGATGGAGGCGTCCCTGGCCGCGCTCCGGCAGCGCCACGAGGGGAAGATACTCCTGGTGTTCCAGCCCCATCTTTTCACCCGGACCCGCGACTATGCCGACGCGTTCGCCGCCGCGCTCGCCAAGGCGGACGAAGCCCTGGTTTTGGAAATCTATCCGGCAAGAGAGGACCCCATTCCCGGTGTCGAATCTTCCATGCTGGTGGAAAAGGCGGCGCGCATCAATCCGAAGGTTGAGGGCCCGATCGCGTTGGGCGAGGTCGAAAGCCTGGTCATGAACCGGGCCGGCGGCTTCGCCGCGGTTGTTTTCATGGGCGCGGGAAACATAGACGCAATTGCGCGGGATCTTGCAAAGTATAATGATAATGTCGAATCTTTGCTGTAGGGAACTTCTGAAAGTTTCCCCATGGGTGATTTCGGAACAGGCGGGAGAATGGACATGCGGCTGCCGGAATGCGTGCGTGAAAATGTGAGCCTGGCCCCCATGACCACCTTCGGCATCGGCGGCCCCGCCCGCTGGCTGGCGGAGCCGGCCGATCGCCGGGCGCTGGCCGAGGCGCTGTCTTTCGCCCGCGGGGCGGGCGCGCGGATCAAGATCATGGGCGGCGGAAGCAATGTGCTGGTCTCCGACGCAGGCATCGATGCGATGGTGGTCCGCTTGTCGCCGAAGGGCGAATTCGGCGTCATGGAGCAGGATCCCGACGATCCGCTGGCGTGGACGGTCGGCGCGGCGGTCGGCCTGCAGGCGCTGGTGGGAGCGACGGCGCGGGAGGGCATCGAGGGCCTCGAATTCCTCGCCGGCATTCCCGGCAGCGCGGGCGGCGCGGTGGCGATGAACTGCGGTTCGGCCGAAAACGGGATCGGCAGGTTTGTCCTCCAGGCCGAAGTGTGCCGTCCCGACGGCACTTTTGCCGAGATGGGGCCGGCCGAACTGGCGTTTTCCTATCGCCGGAGCGGGCTGGGCGGCTCCATCGCCGTCCGCGTTCTCCTGCGCTTCGACAAGGTCGGGGATCCGGAAAAGGTCCTCGATCGCATGCGCGAATACCGGGAGCGGAAACGCGCGGGCCAGCCCCTCGCCATTCCGAGTTCGGGCTGCATTTTCAAAAACCCGCCGGGAGATTCGGCCGGCGGCCTGATCGATCGGGCGGGATGCAAAGGCATGCGCGAGGGCGGAGCCGAGGTCAGCTCCCTCCATGCCAATTTCATAGTCAACCAAGACAACGCCTCCTGCCGCGATGTGGTGACGCTCGCCTGCCGGGTGCGGGAGCGAGTGGAGCGGGAGTTCGGCATTGTTTTGGAGCCGGAAGTCGCCCTGTGGGGAGAGGCGAAGGATTTCGGCTGTTTTGGAGGGCACGGGCATGTCGATAAGTAAGAAGCTGGAAAAAATCGGGGTCGCGGTGCTGTGCGGCGGTCCCGGAGCGGAGCGGGACGTGTCCCTGAACAGCGGCGAGGTGATCCACCATGCCATAACCCGCGCGGGACTGCCCAATAAAAAGGTGATTATACCGGCGGAAGGCTACGACGCGTTTTTGGAAAACCTCGATTGCGGCCTGGCGGTGATGATGCTCCACGGCTTCTGGGGCGAGGACGGCGCGGCGCAGGCGATTCTCGAACGGCGCGGCATTCCGTTCACCGGTTCCGATTCGCGCGTTTCCGCCCTGGCCATGGACAAGAGCGCGTGCAAGAAACTGTTTGTGCAAAACGGCATTCCGACCCCCCGCTGGATCACGGCCGACAGCGTCGGCGCGGCGGCCGCGGGAGTGGAACGGGAACGGCTCCGCTATCCGCTGTTCGTCAAGCCGAACTACCGGGGCAGTTCGGTCGGGGTCGGCAGGGTCGACGCGCCGGCCGATCTGGCGAAAGCGGTGGAGGTGTCGCTGGCCGAGGATACGCTCGCTTTGGTCGAGGAAATGGTGGTTGGGCGCGAATTGACTATCCCCTGGCTGGACGGGAGGGTTTTGCCCATTATCGAGATGAAGGCTGCCGGGGTGTTTTACGATTACGAAGCCAAGTACCTTTCCTCGGAAACGCGCTATACCTGTCCGGCCGAACTTGAGCCGGACGTGACGAGGGAAATTCAGGATATCGCCGGCAGGGTGGCGGAGCTTGTCGGCGTCCGGGACAGCAGCCGCGTCGATGTCATGCTGGGGGAGGGCGGCCCGCGCGTGTTGGAAATCAACACGCTGCCCGGCTGCACCAGTCACAGCCTGTTGCCGATGGCGGCGGCCGCCGTCGGCATCGAAATTGAACAATTTGGATTGCGCCTGGTGGAAATGGCCGCCGGGCGGGCGGGGATAAACTGAATGACGAGCCGGGTGCAGGAAGCGGTCCAGCGGCAAAAATCGCGGTGGCGGCGCATCGCCCCCGCGGGCTGGGCGTTTCTCGATCTGGCGATGTTTTTCCTGGTCGCGGCGGCCTGCGCGGCCGGGGTGTGGTTTTTGTGGCAAAAAGCGCTGGGCGATCCGCGCTTCAGGATGGAGGGGGAAACCCTCGCCCTCGCCGGCGCCGTCCGCGAGTGCCCGGAATCGGTGGCCGAACTCGAGCGGCTCGGCAAATCGTTCGCCGGCCGCAGTCTCCTCGAGCCGGGCCTGATCGGCGATATGGAAAAAACCTACGGCGAATGCGTTTGGATCAAGAAAATCACCAAGCTGCGCCGGCGCTTCCCCAACCGCATGGATGTCGAATTCCTCCTCCGCATGCCCGCCGCCCAGGTGTGGCATGACAACCGTTACTGGCTTATCGATCTCGACGCCACCGTCCTCCCGGTCGCCGGCACCCCCGATCTGTTCCCCAACCTTCCGGAAATCGTCGGCGTGACGCCGAACGTCATCGCCCGCCGCCCGAACGCAGGCGGCGCCTGGACGGACGAAGGCGTGCTGGGCGCCCTTGGGATTATCCGCGCCTTTTGGGGATCGCCGCTGGCCGAAGCGCTTCCGGTCGTGCGGGTGGTGGTCAATAACGGCGCCATGCGCGACAACCCGCCGGTCCAGGATATCCGCCGCCGTTTCGAAGTGGTCACCGATCAGGGCGCGGTGGTGCGCTGGGGCACGTTCAACCCGGGCGAATTGCCGGGAGAGCTGACCAGTTCGCAAAAGCTGTGGTACCTCCAGGAACTGCTGAAGGGCGAGGAATCGCTCGCCCCCGGCGTCTGCTTCGACGTCCGCACCCGCCTGCCGGGGTATACCATACTTCGCTAATAAATAGACATTTCCAATGGACATCCCCGTTCCTTTTCTAAAAAAAGGTACGGAAGCCCCGGTTGCCCGGGGTCCGGAGGGTCAAAAGACAGGGCGTGTGCGTGCGGTTTTACGCGGTCGGGGGGAACGGCAGGTGGTAAGGCCTCCCATAGCGAATTGACGCTTTAGACACGCCCGGGGATATCTTGACCGGATTCCCCAA
>JAVBRW010000173.1:0-4316 GCA_031547475.1 Planctomycetota bacterium | reverse complement strand
TCGTATGTTCATCCATTCGCCAGACAAAAAGGAAAGCCATGTACGCTGCAGTTCTCCATGCTCCGTTTGATTTGCGGCTTGAGGAAGTCGCCGCGCCCGTTCCGGCGCAAGGGCAGGTCGTCATCGCCGTCAAAACCGTCGGCATCTGCGGCGGCGACGTGCACTTCTTCACCGGCCACCATCCGTACGGCAATTATCCCCGCATACACGGCCACGAGGTCTGCGGCGTCATCGACCGGATCGGGCCGGGTGTCGCGGGATTCCGTCCCGGTGAAAGGGTGGTTCTGGAACCGCTGCTTCCGTGCGGCGACTGCTACCCCTGTTCCATCGGGCGGTACAATTGCTGCGACAACCTGCGGGTCGTCGGCGCCCACGTGGACGGCGCCTTTGCCCAATATCTCCCCGCCCGCGCCGAGTTCGTCCATAAAATCCCCGATTCCGTCTCCGACCTCCACGGAGCCGTTGTGGAGCCCTACACCATTGCGGCGCATTGCATAACCCGCACCGGGGTGCAACTCGGGGACATGGTCCTGGTCCTCGGCTGCGGCGCGATTGGGCTGTGCCTCGTCGATCTCCTGGCTAACCTGGGCGCGGAGGTGGTGGCGGCCGATCTGTCGCCCTTCCGCCTCGATCTCGCCGGGAAAATGGGCGCGGGCCGGACATTGCCGGCGGGAACCGACTTGGCGGCGGCCATCGACGCGCTGACCGGCGGCAGGGGCATGCCGATCGTCATGGAGGCGACCGGCTCCTCGAAAATGATGGAGCTGACCGAACGCCTCGTCGCCGGCGCCGGAAAAATCATGATTGTCGGCCTCACCAACGACAAGGTTTGTTTCACCGGCATCAACATCACCAAGCGGGAAATGACCGTCCTGGGCTCCCGGAACAGCGCCGGCGAATTTCCCCGCGTCATCGAAACGATGGCGGCGGGCGGGCTGCACCCCGAAGTCCTGATTACCCACAGGCGCCCGTTCGCGCAAATCACCGCCGTCTTCCGCCAGTTGGCGGAGAACAATTCGCGAATGGGGAAGGTTGTGCTGGAACTGTGAAGCGTCGCTTTTCATTCGAAAGGAACGCGCCTATTATGCGTACGTCTGTTTTCATCGGCACCCGGGGCATGCCCGAAATCCCCTGCGCCCACATCTACCGCGACGGCATCGCTGACAATGTGCGGAAAGCCGCCGAATGCGGTTTCGACGGCGTCGAACTGATTACCTGCGATCCGGCTGAGCTCGATGTCGACGAATTGGCGACGGCGCTCGGGGACAACGGCGTCGGCATCGCCTGCATAAACACGGGGCGGCTCGCCATGGAATACGGCCTGACTCTCGTCCACGAGGACGCCGCTGTTCGAAAAAAGGCGTTTTCCAAATTGCGGGAAATCGTCGACGCGGCAGGGCGTTTGCGCTGCGACGTCAATATCGGGCTGTTCCGGGGGCCGGCGCTGCCGTTCCAGCCGATATGGAAATCGCGCGACATGTTCGTGGACATACTTCGGGACGCCTGCGCCTGCGCCGGGGAAAAGGGGATTTGGATCAATTTCGAACCGACTAACCGCTTTGAAATCAATTTCATCAACACCACCGTCGAGGGGATGGACATCATCGACCGGGTCGGGGCCGCGAATCTCGGACTGCTTATCGATCTTTTCCACGTTCACATAGAGGACCCGGACATGGAGGAAAGCATTTTCCGCGCCAGGAGGGTGTTGCGGCACATGCATTTCTCCGACAGCGATCGCTGGCCGGCGGGTTTGGGCCACGGCGAATTCGACTTCGCCAGGCTTGTCTCGCTTCTCAAGTGCATAGGATACGATGGCTACCTTTCCGAAGGCCTGGTGCCGACGGAAAACGTGGACGAATCGGCGAGGAAAACGGCTGGATTCCTGAAAAGCCTGATTGAAACCGTGTGAGCCGGTTCATGGCAATTGCCGGATCGCGCGCGGGAGGGGTGGATAATGGACAGAAGGACGCGGGTCAAGATGGCCATGGCGCACAAGGAAACCGACTGTGTGCCGTACCAGGTCAATTTTACGCAACAGGCCGCCGAGCGCTTTGCCGGATACATGCGTTCACGCGAGGTATTCGACAACCTCATCCATATGGAACTCGCCTCGCTGACCGGCCCGGGGATTGCGATGGACATGGACGGCGAAATGTTCCTCGATCATTTCGGCGTGCTGTGGGACAGGACCGGGGTGGACAAGGATATCGGGGTTGTCGCGAAGATTCGTTACGAAGAACCGGATGTCGCCCTGTTGAACGATTTCCCCGTTCCCGACGAGGCGTTCGTCCGCAGGCAAATCGACAATATGCTTCGGAGCGGGCTCGACACGCTGAAGATCGCGCGCATCAGCATGGCGGTGTTCGAACGCGCCTGGAGCCTGCGCGGCATGGAAAATTTCCTGACGGACATGCTTGCCGAGGAGGTGTTCGCCTCCGCTCTGCTGGATCGCATCGTCCACTACAACCTGCGGATTCTCGACATTGTCGCCGGCTGCGATGGGGTGGACGGGGTTTATTTCGGCGACGACTGGGGACAGCAGAGGCCGGGGTTGATGATGGGCCCCGACACTTGGCGCAAGTTCATCAAGCCCTGCATGAAAACATTGTACGGCAGGGTGAAAGCCTCGGGCAAGTACGTCATCCAGCACTCGTGCGGCGACAACGGCGAGATTTTTCCCGACCTCATCGGCATCGGCCTCGACATGTACAACACGTTTCAACCCGAAATATACGATATCGAGCGTGTGAAACGCGAGTTCGGCGGGGATCTGGCCATATGGGGCGGCGTCAGCACCCAGGCGCTTCTGCCGTTCGCCACGCCGGCCGAAGTGAAAAAGCAGACCGCCAGGCTTATCCGCGTCATGGGAAAGGGCGGCGGCTATGTGGTCGCTCCCACCCATTGGATTCCGGGCGATGTTCCTCCGGAAAACATCGAAGCCATGGTCGATGTCATGCTCAATCAGGACAGCTATCGATGACAGGTTGCGGACAAGGCGCGATTCGCGAACATTGAAAGGAATTTCCATGAACATCCGATTCGATCAAAAGTCGGTGCTGATTACCGGCGGAACGGCGGGAATCGGCCTGGCCACGGCCGAGCTTTTCGGCGGGCTGGGCGCGCGCGTCGCCGTTTGCGGAACCAACGCCGAAAAGCTCCGCGCCGCGCTGTCCAGGCTCGAGGGCATGGGCATTGCCACCTTCGGCCGGACCTGCGACGTAAGCGACGCCGATTCGCTGGCCTCTTTCGCCCGGGAGACGGCGGACAAATTCGGTGGACTGGACGTCTGGATCGGCAATGCGGCAGTCCATCCGCACTTTCGCCTTGTCGACACGCCGCTGGACGCATGGGAGGGAACCGTAGGCACCAATCTGCGATCGGCGTATGTCGGGGGCAGGCTGGTCAAGGAGTTGATGGGGGAACGCGGCGGTGTCATGCTGCTGGCCTCCTCCTTCGCCTGCCTCATGCCTTCCATCGGCAACGGCGTGTATGCCGCGACCAAGGCGGCGATCGGTTCGGTGGTCAAAACCCTTGCGGCGGAGCTGGCGCCGTACCGGATACGGGTGAACGGCTATGTTCCCGGTTTCATCGTGACCGAAATGAACCGCAAGAACATCGAGGAATTCGGCGACAAGCTGCTCGATGACATTGCGCTGCGACGTTTCGGCGAGCCGATTGAGGTGGCGTGGTCGCTGGCTTTCCTGGCGTCGGACTTTGCCAGTTACATCACCGGGATTCTTTTGGAGATTTCGGGCGGCAAGCTCTGCGTGCAACATCCGGAGAGGGCCTGGCAGACGGCAGCCGCCCAGAAATGACCGGAGTCGCGTCCGGTGAGGTGCGCGCCCAAGGGGCCGCCTGGCGCGTTCTGGAGAAAGTTGAACATGCGCCTACTCGGATAGGCTCTTAGCGCCAATGCAGGTATTGAGAGAAGGCGCGGAACAGTCTCACACCCCCCGCTTCGCCTTTCCTCGCGCCATTTCGGCGACGATGGACAGGGCGCTTTCGGTTGCCCTGGTGTCGGCCAGGTTTTTGCCGGCGATATCGAAAGCGGTGCCGTGGGCGGGCGTTGCCACCGGGGAAGGCATGCCGCCGGCGACGGTGACGCCCTTTTCGAAACATTTGAGTTTGGTGGCGATTTGCCCCTGATCGTGGTACATGGTAACGACGGCGTCGTATTCGCCGTTGAAGGCTTTCACAAAGATGACGTCCGCCGAAATCGGGCCGATGGCGTTTATGCCCAGCCGTTGCGCCTCCTCGACCGTCGGACGGATGACTTCGATTTCCTCCATGCCGCATGTGCCGTTTTCCCCGTT
>JAVBRW010000081.1:0-7125 GCA_031547475.1 Planctomycetota bacterium | reverse complement strand
CCCGAGCGGAATGCCGACGACCGCTCCGCGGAGATAGCCGATCATGGTCACGTACAGGCTTGCCCCGAGGTGGCGGATAAGCGTGGCGCCGTCCGGATTCTTGGTGTAGAGCTTGATGATGAATGTTTTCAGGATGCGCATGGGGCCGGGGAAAACGATGGCCGATTTCAATTGCAGGACATCGGTGCAGATGTACCAGATCAGAATCACGGTGGCGATGGACGCGGCCGATATCCAGAAATACTTGTTTGGTCGCAGCTTGTCTTTCATGCGTGCATCCTTTTGTCGGGGCGTGGGCGGGACACAGGGCGGCGCGATCCGGCAGGCCCTTTTCATAATGATACCAGATTATACCGGGATAGCAAAAGCGGAACAATTCAAAGCCCGTTGCATCCCGGTCCAACTTCCCGCCGGGAACGGAGCGGGGACTTGAACCGGGATCCGGAGGAGCCAGCTATATCGCGTACCAATGTTATTCGATTTTGCCGCGCCTTCAATTACCAATTTGCAAAATTCCAGTAATGAATTGCGAACGGAAGGCTACATCCCCCACCGCGCCTTCAACTCCTTGGCGAACGAGGTATCCATGCTCTTCTTGATATTGGGGAGGTTCTCTTCCTGGATCATGCCCTGGTCGGTGAAGAACTGGCCGATGCTGAGCATGCAGGAACCGAATTCATGTCCGGGGGTGAGGAGGGTGGCGATGGTGTTGTATTCCTTCCGCTTGATTTCGTCTTCCATTTCCTTGTCCGATACGGTCCGGCCCTCATCCTTGTACCATTGCTGCCCGACCTTGGCGCGCATGGCGGGATCCTTGTTCAGATCGTCGGAGGCGCGGTAGTAGCATTCAAGGAAGGCGAGGACATCGTCGCGGCGTTCTTTCGCCACCTTGTTCTGGGCGTAGTTGGCGTCGATGAGAGTGATGCCGAGGGATTTGTAGAGATCGCTGACGCAGAAGAAACCCTGGCTGTCGAGCTGGTTGGAATACGGGGGCGAACTGGCAACGAGATCGCCCTGTCCGGTGACGAACGCCTGTTTGGCGCTCGGGTAGTCCATGCCGACCATGTTGAAGTCGTCGGAGGTGAGGCCAAGGGCTTCGGCGTACTTGATGGCGTGGAACTGGGCAGAGGTGGCGAGAGGGCCGAGGATATTTGCGCCCTTGACCGTTTTGGCGTCGCCGTACAGGTTCGGCAGCGGACCCTTGGTCTTGGCGTAGATGCTGTCGGGGCGGGCATAAATGGCTTCGCCGCCGACCGTGATCATGCCGTCGCCGACGTAGGTGAAGCGGCCGGTGGCGAGGGCGTGGACAGTGGCCATGCCGCTGACCGCCATGTCAAGCTGCTCCGCCGCCATGGCTTCGTTGATCGGGGCGCCGGTGGCGAAGATGACGATTTCCACATCAAGCCCGACTTCCTTGAAATAGCCGGCAATCTCCGCCTGATGGACGGGAAGGCCAAGAACGTTGGCCATGGTGCCGACCACCAGCTTTTTGCCGGACAGGTTGTACTTCTTCTTTTCGCCCGCGCCAACCGAGCCAATCAGGCTGACCGCCAGCAACAGGATGACCAACGCCAGTGCTTTTCTCATGTTCTCTTCCTTTCTTTCCCATGCCCTAAAACGGATCTTCAGTAACCGAAACCGCCGCCCAGCGACACATCGTGGTTGCGGAGAATCGTGTTGTCGAAATCGCGCTTGATCATTTCATGCTTGACGTCGCGGTAATGGGGGTCGTCCCACAGGTTGTCGAACTGGTTCGGATCGTTCTTCATGTCGTACAGTTCACCATAACTCTGGCCGTGATAGACGACTATCTTGAACCTGTCGTCCATGTACATGGTGGCGAACAAATTGCCGTGACAGGTATTGAGAGCGGCGTACCATTCGCAATAAACCGCGTCCTTGTGATGGTTCGGATCGCATTCTCCGCGAAGAATGCCGGCCAGCGATTTCCCCTGCATGGCGGCGGGAATCTCGCGGCCGGTCAATTCGAGAAGCGTCGGCGCGATATCGACCAGTTCAACCAACGCTTCCGAAATAATGCCCTGCTTGATAAGGCCGGGACAGGAGAAAATGAGGGGAATATGCACCATTTCCTCGTAGAAATAAGCGCCTTTCCAATGCAGGCCGTGATCGCCGTTCATTTCGCCGTGATCGGAGTGGAAAATGACGATGGTGTTTTCGCGCAACCCCTTTTTCTCGAGGAAATCGAGGAGGCGGCCGAGCTGATCGTCCACGAGCATTATTTCGGCGTAATAATCGCGCCGCAATTCCAGCTTTTCCTCGTCCGACATGCCGACGACCGAGTCGGCGGCGCCGTTCTGGCCGCCCTGGATATAGTCGCGGAGATAGTGGGGCGGCTTGTTGTCGTGCTCGCCGTCGCGCCATACCGGCGGCCGGAGAGTGGACGGATCGAGCTTGTCCTTGTACGCCTGCGGCGGATCCAGGGGCGGATGCGGATCGAACGGGTTGATGGAGACGAGCCACGGGCGATCGCCCTGCTCGTCGATGAAACGCATGGCCGTTTCCACGCACCAGGTGGTCTGGTGGAATTCGGCCGGCGGGCCGACTTCCTTGCCGCTGAAACCGGGCGTCGGGTGGGGAGGCCAGGCCGACATGGAGAGGAATTTGCCGCCGTAGATTTTCGCCCATTCCTGGCCGTTCTTCTTGAGCCACTCCTGGTACTCGTTGGCGCCGTTCGGCCAGTCGTCGTGCGGGTGCTGGCTCCAGTGGAATTCGCTGTAGCCGTCGTCGGTGCGCCGTTCGTTCGGGCGTTGGGCGGCGGTCAGGTGCAGTTTGCCGGTCAGGCCGCAGGTATAGCCGTTGTCGGCGAACATTTTGGTGACCAGCACCTCGTCCTTCGAAAACAGATCGTTCCCGTTGTAGGTCGCCTTGGTCGAACGCGGGTAGCGGCCGGTCAGGAACGAGGCGCGGCTCGGCGTGCACACGGGCGACTGGGTGTACGCGCGGCGGAACGCGACGCCTTCGCGAACCAGGCGGTCGAGGTTTGGGGTCGGGAATTCGGTGTTGCCGAGGGAGGCGATGGTGTTGTAGCGCTGCTGATCGGTGCAGAACCAGACTATGTTCTTTTTCTTTCCGTCGGACATGGGAAGCGCTCCTGCCATTTGCGAATGCATTGGGGAAAATGAATGCCGACAACAACCCGCCCGCCGATTGCCTATCGGCGATTCCTGAGCGAGGAGGTGTTTCGGGCGGATTTACAGCTTTATCTGGATCTTCACGATGTCCGGCTCGAGCCGCGCCGCATGCTCGAACGCTTCCACCGCTTGTTCGAACGGATAGGTTTTGCTGATCAACCGCTTCACGTCCAGCTTGCCGGAGGCGATAAGGTTGATCGCTCTCGGATAGATGTTGGCGTAGCGGAACACGGAAGCGAGATCGAGTTCTTTCGCCTGGATGGCGGCGATGTCGAAGCGCACCGGATCGAGGGGAATGCCGACCAGCACGGCCTTGCCGCCCGGGCAGGCGTAGTCGACGAACCCGGGATAAACCTTGTCCGAACCGCTCGCCTCGATAACCACTTCCGCGCCCCAGCCGCCGGTGGCGTCCATGACCGTCTTGACCGGATCCTCCCGGGTTATGTCGATGGGGATGATGCCGGGATAGCTGCCGGCAATGGCCAGCTTTTCCCGTTTCGAATCGGTGACGAACACGCGGCCGCAACCGCCGGCCAGCGCGGAAACGGCGCACATGATGCCGATAGTGCCGGCGCCGATGACCACCGCGTTGTCTCCCGGAACGATGCGCGCCTTTTTCGCCGCCTGCAGGCCGATGGCCAGCGGCTCGACCATGGCGCCCTCGGCCAGGCCCACATTGTCCGGCAGTTTGAAGGTATATTCGGCCGGATGGACAATTTCCTCGATCAGGCAGCCGTGCACCGGCGGCGTCGCCCAGAACACGACGTCCGGATCGAGGTTGTACAGGCCGAGCTTGACCGCGCGCGACTTCGCATTGGGAATGCCCGGTTCCATGCACACCCGATCGCCTATGTTGAACCCTTTTACGGCGGACCCGACTTCGATCACCTTGCCGGACGCCTCGTGGCCGAGAATCATCGGCTTGTCCACCACGTACGGTCCGATGCGGCCGTGGGTGTAATAGTGGACATCGCTACCGCAAATGCCGACATTGGTCACCCGGATGCGGAGCGCGTCCGGATTCATGGGGACGGGGGGCGGCATATCCCTTATGGCGATTTCGCCGGTTCTTTCCAAAACAACCGCTTTCATTATTCACTTCCTTTCATGCGACCGGCGCCATGCCGGGGCGGCACGCGGCCGATCGGGCCGCCGCTTCATCGCTTCCGTCCGGATCGGCGGCGAAAGCGGAAATGTGCTGGAGCGCGGCGCCGGCGGCGGAGGCGCCGATCCGGTAACAGCATGCCCTGACGTAACTCCCGTCACGTTCGAACGTGTTGAGTTCGGCCAGCCTGTCCCGCAACTCCCCGACCAGGCCGTCCAGGTGGCCGCCGACATAGCCGCCGACCACCACTTCGCAATCGAACACCATGCGTATGCCGTTGATGGCGACGGCGAGGTTCCCGAGGTACTCTTCCCACGCCTTCCGGCAGTGCTTGTCACCGCCGCGCAGCTTTTCGAAAAAGAGATCGAGATTGTCGCCCGTCTCGCGCGCCAGCACCTTGGACGAGCAGTAGACGTCGAGGCAGCCCTTTTTGCCGCAGTAGCACTCTCGACCGTTGGGGTATAGCGCCTGGTGGCCGAATTCGCCGCTCCGGCGGTTTTCACCCAGATAGAGTTCGCCCCCGATCAGGAGGGCGCCGCCGACGCTGGGGCTCAGAGACAGGTAGGCGGCGTTCCGCAAATCGCCCCGGTTGAAAAATTCGGCCAGGCCGGCCGCGTTGGCGTCATTCAGGAATGTGCACAAATGCGGCACCGAACGGCTGAAATTCTCCGTCGCCACGTTGGTTATGCGGAGAATGTGGGAATATTCTATTGTCTCGCCGCTGGTGTTGACAATACCGGGGACGGAAAAGCCTACACCCAGCACATTACTGTCGGGAATGCCACAGTCATCCGCGAAACGCCGGATTAAATCGGCCATTTTTACGAAAAATTTATCCGATGTCGAAAACCGCAGGGGAAAGCGCTTGTGAGAAACGGTTCTGCCGGCCAAGTCGACCGCAACCATTTCCACGCCGCTTTCAGTCACATCGACACCAAGTGAATGCCGCGCGTCCGGGACAAGCGCAAACGCCTTGGCTTTGCGCCCGCCGGTGGATTGGAACTCGCCCTCTTCCCGCACCAGCCCGGCGTCCAGGAGCTCGCGGACGTTCTGAAGCACGGTGGGGACGCTGAGGCCGAGCCGGGTGGCTATATCCTGCTGCGAAATCCTCTCGCTTTCGCGAATCGCCCGGAAGATCAGGCTCTTGTTGAAGCGTTTGACCGCGCTGGTGGTAGCTGTATGGATTTTGGCCATATTCCCATTTCCAACGGTTTCGCGGCGGCGCCGAACCGGCATGGATTGCGATCGAATACAGGGCGGGGGACAAAGGCAAAGTGATAGGAACTTTATTAAAGTCTTTATTAAAGATAATACACCAAACTTTCCGTTAGTCAAGTGCTGCGTTGATTTTTTAAATCTGCCTGGTATATCGATCTTTCCTTTTACCAGGACATGAAAGCAAAAATGGGTGGCGGCGGCGATTTTGCGCTGGGCTACGTGCTTGCCCATGAAGTCGGCCACCAAATCCAGCACCTGCTGGGCATTGATCGGGAGGTTCGGCGGTTGCAGGGACAAGGCTCAAAGCAAGAAGCAAATCAATTGTCGGTGCTTATGGAACTGCAGGCCGATTGCTACGCCGGCGTGTGGGGTACCGCGATGGAGCGAGATCCGTTGTACGTCAAATTGGAGGCCTGGGCCGACGGGGTGGATTGGAGCCAATTCACCCTGCCCCGGGAGATTTTGATCCCTAGGCTGGCTGGGTTTATCCGGGAGCAGCTGGATTATTTACTGAGTATCGGGCACAATCCCGACGTCGCTTTGAAGCGCGTTTTGCACGGTCCGGACAAGGGAATGACTATTCTTCGCGCCTTGGATTGCACTACTTCGGGGCGTAGTAAGGGGCAAAAAGTGTGTTTCACCAAGTGAGGACTGACGGCTAAATAAAGGTTATTCGTTGCGGTGATAGCCTCGTGTGGTAGGTTGTCAGCGTGGTCTGTGTGAAATTGTGCTTTTCAAAAAGGAGGGTGTCTTTCAGCATCGGTACGACATGTCCCCGGCGCTTTTTTTCGGGGATCTCCCGGAGGAATTCCTCAAGGCTGGTGTTCATGGGGATGGTGCGGCTGGTCTTGGTTTTGGTCTCCTTCACCACGATGGTGCCGTGCTGAAGGTGGACGTCCTCCCAGAGCAGATTGGCGACCTCCTCCCGCCGCATGCCGGTGTAAAAGGCAACAGGCACGGCAAGCCACTCCGGCCATTCCGTATCGCGCGCGTACTGGATGATTTCCGCTCGCTCCGCCGGCGTACAGTACACGATGTCGGTGATGCGCGGCTCGGTGAGGCGCTTGATTCTCTCCATTGGGTTCATCCGGGTTCGGCCGGTATCCACCGCCCATCTGAAAAAGCGGCTGAAGACGCTCTGGGTCCGGTTGCGGGTGGCGATGCTGCGCTTGCCGGCGATTTCAGCCAAATAGCTCGATATCTTGTCCGGGGTGGCCATTTCAATTCCGCCCATGGCAGCGGCGAGCTTGCGGAGTATCACCATCGAATTGCCGGCCCAGGTGTCGGCACACTCCTGCCGTATCTCCTTCTCGTAGTCGCCAAGCCAGTTGCTCGGATCCTGGAAGGCCAGGGAAGTCGGGTCGATCGCCGCCAGGCGGTCGGAATTGTAGTCCAGGACGGTGGGTTGACTGGCGTAGTCGCCGGGGAATTCCGGCTCGTCCATGGCGAGGGCGGCTGAGATCAGGCGAAGGTCGGCGTCGACGCCGGCCGTCTTTTTTTTATCGGTGAACCGGGTGGGAAGGGTGTATTGCTTGTAATTCCACTTCCAAAAAATCCGCCAGCAGCCTCCGTGGAAGCGCTTTTTGGGTAGGGGATGGTCACTCTTTTTTGGCATTTCGAATCCCTCCCTGCCGTTCTATTGGTGCG
>JAVBRW010000089.1:0-2924 GCA_031547475.1 Planctomycetota bacterium | reverse complement strand
CAAGGGGCTGGCCGAGTTCGACATGTATTTCCTACACTCGCTCGCCAACTCCCATCGCCGCCTCGGCAACCGCGACAGCTACGGCCACTACATGCGTCGGCAAATCGACGTCGACATCAATCGGATGAACGCCGAACCGGTGGCGACCCGGGAGGAGATCGAAGCGTTGTACAAGTTGCGCCGCGAATACGCCAACATGTCGAAACGCATCAGCGGCTACCAGTTCGCCTACTACAATGCCTACGACAACGGCGACTACATGTTCCGCTACCAGAACGAACTCACCTTCCAGTTCGGCTACAGCAAAAATATCCGGGCCGAGCTGTACTTCCAGACCCTCGCCACCCTGAAGGATTCCTTCTCGGGCACCTATTTCGATCCCTGGAGCATTTCCTATCTCCCCTATTCCGGAAAATCGGATATTTCCGACGGCGTCAATCTGGTGCTCGGCGCCCGCTATTTCCCCATCCCCTCGCGCAATCTGTCGCTCGGCATCGACCGGGTGTTCAAGATCGGCCGCAACGTCAACGAGGATTTCCGCCTGCACCTGGCGTTCAGCGCCGACCTCGGCAACGACTGGGAGCCGGTGCGCCGGAATTGGACCTACGCCGCCCTGTGGACCGACGCCATTTATTCAATCGAGCACAACGATTTCACCTTCTGGAGCGAGGGCCGTTTGGGCCGCACCTTCCGCATCCACGGAGACGGCTGGAAAACCACCGCCACCCCCTATCTCGGCGGCATGGTCGGCTACGGCGGCAAAAACGTCGAGAAATCCGAGCGGTTGAGTTTCGAGGCCGGCCCCGGTCTGCTGCTGCGCCAGTATTTTCTTGAGGACAGATACCGTGCCCCCCGGTCCTATGTCGACTTCATCGTCCAATACCGATTCGGTCTCAGCCACAACCGGCACGACGTCTTGTCCCTTGTGCTGAGCCATTCCTTCTGACCTGCAACGGGAGCACCGCTTGTCCGCGACAAATACGGGGATTGGAAAGAGCCTGAAGCGGCGCCGTGCCTGGCCGATCGCGCTGATCGCCGCCGCGGTGGCGGCAAGCGCGCCCTGCGCCCGCCCGGGCGACGCGGTTGGACGCGGTGGAACCGGGCTCGCCCCCGATTTCACCGTATCCGAATCCTTCTCCTCGCAGCTTCCGCTGCTGATCATCGACCCCGCCTCCGACGGCGAAACAGCGGAGATACGCATCATCGACAACCCCGGCGGCGGGCCGAACCACCCCGGCGGCGAGGCGTCCCTGCGGACCCGGGCCAGGCTGACCCCGGGAGGATTGTCGCCCCGGCCGGAACGGAAAATCCGCCGCACCCTGGAGTTGCTGACCGAGGGCGGAGAAAAAAACCGGCTGTCCCTGTTGGGGATGCCGGAAAGCGAGGTCTGGACGCTGAACGGCTCCGGGCAGGACAAGTCCATGCTGCACAATTACCTGGGCCTGGCGCTGGCGGAGCGGATGCGGCCCGGCCGGGTGCCCCGGGCCAGATATTGCGAAGTGCTGCACCGGGCGGGGCGGGAGTATGTCCACCAGGGGCTTTTCCTGATTTCCGAATACATCGCGGACGGGGTGTGGATGGCGCCGCGCGCCTTAACCGGCGAGGCGTATGCCGCGAAGCTCGCCGCCCCGGGGGACGGCCCGGCCGCCGGAAGGGGCGAGACGTTCACCGTCGTGTATCCGAGTCCGAAAAGCGATCCGGCCCGCGCCGTCGCCATCGGGGCGGAGCTGGCCGACCTCGGCGCCATGATCGCCTCGGGCACGCGGCACGTGTTCATGCGCTACGCCAGCCTGCTGGCGGTGGACGATTTCATCGACGCCTATATCCTCAACGAAATCATGTTGAACCACGATTCCGACGCGCCCTTCTATTGGTATAAGAGGAACAGCGACGACCGCATCGGAGTGAGCGTGCTCTGGGATTTCGATCAGGCGCTCGACAACGGGGCGGAACCGGCGCCGGAGTTGGCGGTCGAACGCATTTCCTATCCCTGGTTCGCCAGGCTGTCGTTGAGCGTCGAATTCCTCGAAAGCCTCAAGGCCAGGTTTTACCGGTTGCGGCGCTCGGCGCTGAACCCCGCCTCGGTGGACGCGCTGGTGGACGACACCGCCGCCTTCCTCGGCCCCGCGCTCGGGCGGGACTGGGAACGCTGGCGGCAGGTCTACGCCGAAATGGCGGCGCAGCCGCTGGAGACCGCCTACGGCGAGGCGCTGAACCGCGACACCGCCAGCGTCGAGCAGGAACTCCTGAAAATCAAGCACCATCTCCGCGTCCAGGACGGCTGGCTCCGGGAGAACATCATGCGCCTGCAATGGCAGGACGGCCTGTTCGCGCCAGGATTGGGCGGCCGCGACACTCTGATCTACCTGTTCCTTTTTCTGTTCGCCTTCTTTGCCTTGACCAGTTACGCCCGCCGGCGCATGTAGCCGGGGGCGGGGGAGCGCCATGATCCGTTCGTTGTCCAGGGATTTGCTGTTCATCGCCACCGCCGTCGCGGTCACCGTCTATTTGGGATGGCGGGCGATTTTCACGCTGCCGCTGGAATACGGCCTGCCCTCCATGGTCCTCAGCCTGCTCCTGCTCCTGAGCGAAATCGTGGCCGGATTCGAATCGGTCGAACAGTACCTGAACATGGTCAGCCTCAACGAACCGGACATGCCCGAGGTTCCGCCCTCGCGCTACCCGGACGTCGACGTGTTCGTCATGACCCACAACGAGGACGTCGACGTCCTCTACAAGACGGTCAACGCCTGCATCCACCTGGAATACCCGGATCGCCGCAAGGTCCACGTCCACGTCTGCGACGACACCAACCGGCCGGCGGTGCGCAAGCTGGCCGAGGATTTCGGTGTCGGCTACTTCGGTATGACGGAGAACAAGCACGCCAAGTCGGGCAACCTGAACAACGCCCTCGCCCACACCTC
>JAVBRW010000206.1:0-5304 GCA_031547475.1 Planctomycetota bacterium | reverse complement strand
CCCATACGGCAACGCCGGACAACGATCATTCGTCTCGGCGGCGCGCACCGGGTTACATACTGTGAACATCGGCATGGCATTACACTATATCGTCAATATCACCACAATCATTGCGACATATCACGAAAAATCACCACAATCATAATACTTTTTACAATATCACATGACCGGCAAACAAAGGGCGATGATGTATCGCAATATCTGCAATATCTGGGGACAGTATATCGGTTTTGTCTTAATTCCAACACAAACCAGTATGCTGTCCCCAGATATAACACCAGATATAACCAAAAAATTATCACAGATTTATCACAGAATCGCCAGAAAGAGGGCGAAGTCGCCAACCATCACTGGAGACTGTCATACACCGGAGAAGGCGAATATTTATGACCCTGCTGCCGCTCCAACCTATTGATAGTAAAATAAAAACGCCGCAAGCCAAAGTAGGCTGCGGCGTTAGTTTTTGTGGCACCCCGGAAGGGAATCGAACCCCTATCTACAGCTCCGGAGGCTGTCGCCTTATCCATTGGGCTACCGGGGCGCTTCGGAGAAGCACCATATAATAGCCAAATCCAGCGGCTTGTCAATGCGTCGCGCGCCCTAAACCATTAAAACTTGAAAAAAAAGACCCGGGAACGGCGGACGCTCCCGGGCGGATGTTTCTGGAAAGAACGCGGTTTACCGCTCCGCCTACCAGTCGCTGAATCCGAAATAAAAGCTGTTGCCGCCGCGGTACCGGTACGGACGGTAATACGGATAGCTGCGGTAATACACCGGCGGCCTCGGACCGGGAACGACAATCACCGGCGGCTGCTGGACAATCACCGACGGTTCCTGGACAACCACCGTCGGCGCAGGCGTGTAATTGTTGAACAAGACTTCCGAGCGCACGTTGTCGCGATCGGTCGACACGCCGGTCAGGCCGCTGTTGCCGAACACGCCGAACGGATTCAGGGACACGTACGTCGTCTCGTTCTCCCGCACCTTGACGCGGAGATCGTTGCCGCTGTCGCCGTACATCTTATAGCCTTCCTTGCGGATGTTCAGAATCATGTTCTGCCCCGACCCGATCTGCACGCCCCCATTCGGGACCTTGCTCAAAAACATCCGCTTGTCGCCCAAATCGATGTTCAGGTAGTACGGCACCCAGTCGTGGTTCGATATCGACACCCACCCCTCCTTGTCGTAGCGGGCCGGATAGGCGGAGGACGAAACGATGGCAACCGGCGTGATCGGCGAGCCGCCCGACGGCATGGCGGAGCCCGACTCCGCGATGACCGGCGCCGACGCCGACGGCGCGGACGCGACAGGAATGGAAGCGGACGGCGAGCCCGTCACCACCGGCGTTCCGCTCTCCTCGTCGTCCTCCAAATCGGAGCCGGACGGCGAGTAATAGGCGGCGCCGGACGGCACCGTGGTCGGAGTCGGCCGCATCACCTGGACAAGGTTTTCCGACGCGCCCATCGACCGCAGGACATCGGCCTGCTCGGGCGTAATGTAAATGGTGCCGTCGGACTTCACCATGTTGATGATGACTTCCTCGGACACGTTGTTCCGGATGAGATTCTGCACATCGGCGACGTCCAGGGCGGAAGCGGCAGACCAGCACGCCGCCATGCCCGCCACCAAAAGGGCGAGACCCGCCCAACGCGCCCGCGTCATGGTCGTTTGTGTTTTCATAAGCGTTCTCCCGTAGCTCTGAAAGAAATTGTCACGCAGTTCGGCCGCTTGCGCGAATCGCCGCAATCGCCGCCCGCCAATACAGTGTCGTCAGCGCCTGCCCCTCCCACCGCCTCCACCTCCACCGCCGCCGCGGCCGCCACCCCGGCTTCCGCCGCGATCGCCGCCGCGACGGTCTCCGTCATGCCTCGAGCCGCCCCGTCCCCGATCGCCGTAATAACGGTGCGAACCCCCGCGATAATAGTCGCGATCGCGCCAGTAGCTGCCGCCGCCCCAGCCAAAACCGAAAAACATGCTGTTGTAGCCGGGGTAATAGTTGCGGTAGGAATAGTTGGGATAATAGTATCCGGGATAATAGTAGGTGTCCTCATACACCACGGTCGGAGGCGACGTCACCACCACGCTCGGAGACTCGGTGATGTATTCGGGATTGACGTAGGTGACGGATTCCTCGACAACAACGGACGGCGAACTCTCCGTGACCAGGGGCGGCGCCGGCCTGACATAGCCCGGATCGACCGCCTCGCGCGAGGTGAGGAACAGCAAGAGCGGCTGCGATGCGCCGGAATTGCTCAGTTCCGCGACTTCGAACGCGTTCAGAGGACGCGGGAGCGGGGAACTTTTCACCATGTTGACAATCACTTCATCCCCGACCTTCTCGCGAACCATGGATGCAATATCGCCCGACTCGATGGCGGGCGTGGCGGAGGCGGCAACGGCCAGCATCGCGGCCAGCGCCAGTATTTTAAAGTGTTTCATAGCCATTCCTCCCCAGCATTGCGCTTCTCGTACGCTTCTGCGCACATTGCGCTAAAAATTGCCGTTACTCTTATACCACTCTTTATCGTGTTAGTGTCACAGGAAAAAAATTATTACGCTCATTTTTCATCCAAGGCGAATTCGGCGCGGACGCGCCCCGGATTCGCGAACCTGCGCCTTGTCGTTAGGCGCGATTTAGGCAAAAAATTCTCAATTCACCGGCAATATAGACAAAATTCCTCATACGCCTGGCGGCAACAAACACCGGACGATCCAACCAAAGCGTAAAACGCATAACCGGCAATGGATATACGATTCACCCAATAATATGGCACCTTTCATAGGACTCAAAAACTCTATTTTTATACAAAACGCAATTTACCACTATTTGTATTCATGAAACCGGTCCCAATAATTTTCTTTCGTTTTTTACGGAAAAATGGCTTGAATAGAAGACAATTGAGGATATACTTCCTTTAATACTTTAGTCTGCTTGACAAATGGTGTTATATTTAATTATCCACGCTCCGGACTTACGGCTGCTCTTGATGCCGAAAGTTTTTTATGCATTTCATGCATGACTGAAATCATCACTTTGACCGCAAATTATTATTTGCGCAATTGACACCTTATCCACCAGACCCTCGACCCCGGCTTTGTCCGTCCCATGCTGAAATGCGTTCCGCGTATTCCCGCCCCACGAATCAGGTTGACGTCAATACGTCGATTTTTCGATCACGCAAGGAGACAAGCATGGAAGCAACATTGGAGGCAAGGATCAGCGCGGACATTCAATCGGTGCTGTCGCGCTACCCCGATGCGACAGAGGACCAGCTCATTACCCTTCTCCAGGAGGTGCAGGATGCCTGCGGCTATCTTTCCCGCGACGCAATCCTGTCCATCGGCCGCCATATCGACATGCCGGCCAGCAAAATCTACGGCGTCGCCACTTTTTACAACCAGTTCCGCTTCTACCCCCTCGGCCGCGTCCACATCCAGATCTGCCGGGGAACCGCCTGCCACGTCAAAGGATCGAAAGCCGTCCTCGACGCCATCTCCCGCGAACTCGGCGTGCCGTCCGGCGCCACCACCCACGACGGCGTGTTCAGCTACGAAACGCTGGCGTGCATCGGCGCCTGCGGGCTCGCCCCCGCCATCATGGTGAACGGCGAACTCAGGGCCAAAGTCAACGCCGAGTCCATTCCCGCCCTTCTGAAGGAATACCGCGAAAAAGTGGAGGCCGTATGACCGAGACCATGACAACCCTCAAGTGCTGGCCCGAAATGATGCGGCCGGCCGACCTGTTTATCGCCAAAATCGCCGGCGACGCGCCCGAAGCCAAGCTGGCCGCGCTCCGCGGCGAAAACATGCTCCGCCCCACCATCCGCGTCGGGGCCGGCACCTGCGGCTGCGGCGCCGGCGCCAACCGCACGCTGGACGCGTTGAAGTCGCTCATGGGCGAACGCAAGATGAATGCCGATCTGCTGGAGGTCGGCTGCATCGGCCTCTGTAGCGAAGAGCCCATCGTCGACGTCCAGCTTCCCGGCAAGGCGCGCGTCTATTTCCGCCAGGTCACGGCGGACAAGGCGAAACGGCTGATTGACGAAGTCACCGCCGGCCGCCTGCCCGCCGACATGATTCTCGGACAAATGTCCACCCCGGGCGCCGAAGCGTGGTCGGGCGTGCCGGAAATGCAGGATACGCCGTTCTTTTCCAAGCAGACCCGTCTGGTGCTGCGGAACTGCGGGCTGGTCAATCCCCACAGCATCGAGGAATACATCGCCCGGGGCGGCTATGCCGGCCTGGTAAAAGCGCTCAAGGAAATGAAACCGGAGGAAATCTGCGACGCGGTCGAAATGTCCGGCCTCCGGGGTCGCGGGGGCGGCGGCTTCCCCACCGGCCGCAAATGGCGTTTCGCGCGCCAGACCCAGGCGAGCCAGAAATACCTTATCTGCAACGCGGACGAAGGCGATCCGGGCGCATTCATGGATCGCGCCCTTATCGAAAGCGATCCCTACCGTCTTTTGGAAGGCATGACCATCGCCGCCTACGCCATCGGCTCGACCAAGGCGTACATCTATATCCGCGCCGAATACCCGCTGGCGGTCAAGCGCCTGCAGGAGGCGGAAGCGGCGGCGCGCTCGTGGGGGCTGTTGGGCGACAACATACTCGACAGCGGCTTTTCCCTCGACATCAAGATGAAGATGGGCGCCGGCGCCTTTGTCTGCGGCGAGGAAACCGCCCTCATCGCCTCCATCGAAGGCCAGCGCGGAACGCCGCGTCCGCGCCCGCCCTTCCCCGCCATCAAGGGCGCCTTCGGCAAACCGAGCACGGTGAACAATGTCGAAACGTTTTCCAACGTTCCGGAAATCATCGTCCACGGCCACCAAAGCTTTTCCGCCATCGGCACGGACAAATCGAAAGGCACCAAGATTTTCGCCCTGTCCGGCAAGGTGGTCCGCACCGGCCTGGTTGAGGTCGCCATGGGCCGCACCATCGGGGACGTCGTCACCGACATCGGCGGCGGCGTCGGGCAGACGAAACAGTGCAAGGCGGTGCAGATCGGCGGGCCGTCCGGAGGCTGCGTGCCGAAGGCGAAGTTCGACACGCTGATCGATTACGAAAGCCTCAAGGCGGTCGGCGCCATGATGGGTTCGGGCGGCCTGGTGGTGATGGACGAAGACACCTGCATGGTGGATCTGGCCCGCTTCTTCATGGACTTCCTCCAGAAGGAAAGCTGCGGCAAATGCATCCCCTGCCGCGAAGGCACCCGCCGCATGTTCGAGACCCTGGACATGCTCACCCGTCCGCGCGGCCGCGAGAGCGGCGACGACGCCCTGGTCCGCTTCCAGGCCGTCACCAACC
>JAVBRW010000382.1:0-9537 GCA_031547475.1 Planctomycetota bacterium | reverse complement strand
GCCGCACACCCCCACAAACGTCACCCCGGCGTGCGCGCGGTGACCCGGGCGAAAGCGGGAGGTTGAGCCGGGGTCCAGCGGGCAAAACATGTGCTCCGGGATTGTACCGCGCGGGTCAAATGCGAATTTGCAAAACTCCAGATCCATTATTCATTATTCATTCTTAATTGTTAATTGGAGTCAAAAATGCCCCTCTTCTCCCCCCCGGCCGAAGCCCGCGCCATCCTCTCCCGCCTGCGCCAGGCCGGGCACGAAAGCTATTTCTGCGGCGGCTGCGTGCGGGACGCGCTGTTGGGCAAAACGCCGAAGGACTACGACATCGCCACCGCCGCCAGGCCGGACGAGGTGGAGCGGCTGTTTGCCCGCACCATTCCGGTCGGGAAGGCGTTCGGCGTCATTCTGGTGGAGGGCGAAGACGGCGGGCATTACGAAGTGGCGACCTTCCGCGCCGATCTCGGCTATGCCGACGGCCGGCGGCCGGACGCCGTCCGCTTCTCTTCCGCCGAGGAGGACGCCAGGCGGCGCGACTTCACCATGAACGCGCTGTTCTACGATCCGGATGCGGAGCGCGTCATCGATTTCGTCGGCGGACGGGACGATATCCGCCGCCGGCTGGTTCGGACGGTAGGGATCGCGGCGGAACGTTTCGAAGAGGATCGCCTGCGCCTGCTCCGGGCCGTCCGTTTTGCCGCCCGGACCGGTTTCGCCATGGAGGAGGCCACCTGGCGGGCGGTTTCCGAGTGGGCGGACAAGGTGACGTCGGTTTCTCCCGAACGCATCGCCGCCGAGCTCGAAGGCATGCTGACCGGCGGCTATTCCCGATCCGCCTTCGCCATGCTGAAGGATTCGGGCCTACTCAGGCATGTCCTTCCCGAAGCCGACGCCATGGCCGGCGTGGCGCAGCCGCCCGACTTCCATCCCGAGGGCGATGTCTGGGTGCATACCCTGATTCTGCTGGGGGAAAACGACGCCGCCGTTCTCGACCGCACCGAGCCGGTGGATTTTTCCAACCTCCAACACATCGACGAAAAGCGCGGCATGATGACGGGCGATTTCACCGGCGAACAATACCTGTCCGGCGTCCGCGAGTGCCGCCGATCCATGTCGGAGTCGCAGGCGCTGGCGCTGGCGTGGAGCGCGCTGCTCCATGACATCGGCAAGCCGGCGACCTTTTCCGTGTCCGACCGCATCCGTTTCAACGAACACGACACGCTGGGCGCCGAAATGTCGGAAACGGTGCTCGAGCGTTTGCGCCGTCCGCGCAGAATCATCGACTGGACGTTCGATCTCATCCGCCGCCACATTCATTTCTCGACGCTCCGCAAAATGCGGAAATCGAAGCTTCGGCGCTGGCTTAACGAGCCGAATTTTCCAATCCATCTCGAATTGCACCGCCTCGACTGCGTCGCATCGCACAGCATGCTGGCCAACTGGCATTTTGGCCTCGAGGCATGGCGGGAGGAGCGCGCCCGCCCTCCCGAGCCTGAGCCGATCCTCAGGGGCGGCGATCTCATCGCCCTCGGCCTGGCGCCCGGCCCGAAAATCGGCGAATTCCTGCGCCGCGTCGAGGACGCGCGCCTGGAAGGGGAGATTGCGGATCGGGCGGGGGCGATCGAGTGGGTGAAGAAACAATTATGCTGTGCGCGACGCGGAACCGTGAAAATGGAGGATGGGGGCTGCTCCCTTCCGCATTGATTCCCCCGACGCGCAGTCCGGGAAAAACGCGACTTCAAAGCGCGAACGATATAAATGAAATCCGGCGCCGGGTCGGTCTGCGCGAAACCGCTGCAGCAATGTGGCATTTGCGACGACGGAATCGATAAACGGAAACAAACACCGTCCCGCCACCGAAGGGCGAGGCGACCGGCCGCGGTTTCCGATCCGGGTTTTCACCTCTCCCGCGTCATTCCTCCTCCAGCGTGTACCTGGCATTGCGCCAATCGAAGCGTTCCTGCCAATCCGGATACTTGTAGCGGCGGATATCCTGATCGTCGGGATAGACGAAGAGGCCGCCGTTCTGCATGATGACTGTCTTAATGTCCGGAGCGTTGCGGCGCACCGTTTCCTCGAGCTCCGCCGGATCCAGGAAAGTGCAGGCCCAGTTGTCGTAGTGATCGGGAATGAGGATCTTCACGCCCAGCGCCTTGGCGATGCGGTAGGCGTCGAATGGCGTCAACTTGTCGTAGGAACCTGCGGGGTTGTGCCCCAGATTGGTGACCGCGACGTCTATTTTATGCCGCTGTCCGACCCCGAAAAAACCGTTGTGGTAGGTGCCGTCCCCGATGAAGGCGACGCTGCCGGCATCGGTCTTGAAGATGAAGGTCACGGCCGCGTCCTTCATTGTCGGCGTGACTTTCGTTCCCTTGGGAAGTCCCATGGTGGTCTTGAGGGCATTCATGTCGAAGTTTTTTTCCACCGCCACCTCGACGTTGCGGTATTTGACCGTGTCGCCGGGCTTGACTTCGACGATGCGCTCGTCCGGCACCCCCCATCCGCGCAAAACCATGGCCGTGATCCTGGGACCGACGAACTTGGCCGAAGTGGTCTGGAGAAGGGCTTTGACCGTATACAAATCGCAATGATCGCAGTGGTGGTGGGTCATGAACACGGCGTCCACCCGCTTGAACTTCCAGATATCCACGACCTGGGCGTTCAGCCGCATCCAGTGGAGGTAGGGCGCGCCGGTGTTTTGGCAGTCGCCGCTGTTTTCGTAACGGGTGACGATCGAAGGGCCGGCGTAGTTGTCGAGAAGGAATATCTCCTCGCCCACCTTCATGCCCCAGGAAGGACCGCCTAGCCACCACATGTACAATTTTCCCGGCTCCGCCCGGGTGTCCTCCATCTGCCGGTTGATGTACAGGCCCCACGGCGGAAAACATTCCTCTAGCCACTGTTCGCGTGTCATCGGGCGATCGGTCAGCATGTGCGTGGCCTCGAT
Source organism: Planctomycetota bacterium (assembly GCA_031547475.1). Taxonomy (GTDB): domain Bacteria; phylum Planctomycetota; class SZUA-567; order SZUA-567; family SZUA-567; genus JAJBSZ01. The sequence goes on along the minus strand of JAVBRW010000382.1, from coordinate 6,599 downwards.
GACGCCCAATTCATCGCGCTCTTTGTTGCCCATAGATTCTCCTCGCCTAATAATCCCTGTTATCCATGAAAGTTTCCCACATCGCCATGAAGTTGGCGACCGGAACATCGGCCTGAACGTTATGCACGGTGGCGAAAACAAACCCCCCGCCCTCGGCCAGCGCGCCGATGTTCCTCTTGACGTTCTCCCTCACCTCGGCCGGCGTCCCTTTCGGCAACACGCGCTGGGTGTCGACGCCGCCGCCCCAAAACACCAGGTCGCGCCCGAACTCCCGCTTCAAACGGAGGGGATGCATGTCGGCGGCGCTTATTTGCACGGGATTGATGATGTCCAGTCCGGCATCGACGAGATCGCCCAGCATGGCCACGCACGAACCGCAGGAATGGAGAAGGATCTTGGCCTTGCTCCGTTCCCTGATGAATGCGAACAGGTTCCGCCAATACGGCTTGAACAGATCCCTGAACATAGCGGGCGCAATGAAGGGGCCGGTCTGGATGCCCAGATCGTCGGACTCGCACACCACGTCCACCGCCGGGCCGTAATGGCTGAGAACCCGATCGTAGTGGATCTTTTTCTGCTCCAGAAGACGGTCGAGATGTCGCCTCGCTTCGTCCTCTTCGCCCGCCAACATCATGAGCCAGTTGTCGAAATCATACAGTCGGGGACCGGTCTGGAGAAAACCGTTGGCATAATGGTCGACGAAGGTCACTGGGTAACCGGCCGCCTGGTACGCCTGCGCCTGCGCCACGCCGCAGGGATCGATCCGCCCCGGCTCGGGCCAGGGGTGGGAGGCCCGCTCCTTTTCGCCGGCGGCGGCGAGTGGAAAATCGCACATGTCATAATAGAGCGGATTCGACTTGGGCATGCGGTATCCGGTGCCCCAGTCGTCACGGAAATAGAAATACTCCCGATCCTCCCACTCCTCGCCGCCGCCCTCCGCCCGAAGGAAGGGGGAAAAGGGTGTGCGGACATCGCACCCGAGCAGCTCCAGCACCGCATCGGAGGCGAAAGCCGTCTGCCCGGTGCGGTTGCATATGCGGACGTCCTCCACCAGACCTAGGTGCTCCAGAAGCCGCCGATAGAAGGCCACATGCATCTTGCAGCAGATGCCGGCCCCGAGATCCAACGGAATGCGATCAGCTTCGCGGTGGCCGAGCGCGCACAGCACCCTTTCCCGACTATTCATATCGCCGTCCCCTCCCCCCGTTGTTTCCCCACCCCGCCGGCCCCCCGCAACTGGGCCCCCATTCCATTGTCGCGGCCTACTTTTTCTGGTTGGCCTTTTCGATCTCGGCCATGAAGGCGTTGTAGATTTCCGGGCCGCAGCGTTCCTTGACCATCTTTTCGTTGATCTCGGCGCAGCGCGCGCGGAACTCGGACAGCTCGGCGGCGCCGAACTCGGTGATGGCGATCTTGCCGTTCGCCTTGAGGGTGGCGAGCTGCCTGTCCTCGTTCGCCTTGGCCTGGTCGCGCTGGTAGAGAACCGCCTCGGCCATGGACTCGTCGAACCAGGCCCGCTGCTGGGCGCTCAGACGGTCGTAGAAATCCTTGGAGGCGAGGACGACGAACGGGGTGTAGTTGTGGCGGGTGATGGAAAGATATTTCTGCACCTCGTCGAAATGCATGACGCCGATGTTCTCGATGGTGGCTTCCTGTCCATCCAGCGTACCCTGCTGAAGCGCGGTAAACAATTCACCCCATGCCATCGGGGTGGGGCTGGCGCCGAGGGCCTTCCAGGCGGCAATCTGCACCGGGTTCTCGGCCACGCGCATCTTGATGCCCTTGAGATCCTCGACCTTGGCGACCGGCCGCTTGGAGTTGGTGAAATTGCGGAATCCGTTTTCCATGACGCCAACGCCTTTGATGCCGATGGGCTCGAGGTAGCTGAAGAGCAGCTTGCCGGCGGCGCTGTCGTACACGGCCCGCGCCTTGGCGTGGGTGTCGAACACGAAGAACAGATCGGTGATGGAGAACTGCTTGGCGAAGGAGGTGACGTTGGTGCCGGAAACGGAGGTGATGGAGAGGTTGTTCATCTGCAATGACTCAATCATCTCCCGGTCCCCCCCGACCTGCTGGTTGGGGTAGATCTCGACCGCGATTTTGCCGCCCGACTTGGCTTCGATCAGTTCCTTGAATTTGAGGAAGCCCTTGTGCAGGCTGGCGGTCTCGGGCGTCGGATGCCCGGCCTTGATGACCAACTCCGCGGCGCCAATCGCGGCGGCGCCGAAAACCAGAGACGAGACGAGGAACAGCGAAAGCAGTTTCTTCATTGCAAATCCTCCCGAAAAGAAAGAACGTCCGTCGGCCAAATCCCGGAAGCGATCGTTGTCCGCGCGGCGCGCGGCCGGGCCACGCCGATCAAAAAGTCAGCGCCTCGAAAAAACCCATGCCGCGCATGAAATATCTGGGAAGGAACAGGGTGAACTGGGGGCAGAAGGTCAGGATAAGGACGGTAACGGTCATGGTGATGACGAAAGGCGTGATGACCCTGCACAGATCGGCGAAGGAAATCCCGGTAATGCCGCAGGCGACGAAGAGATTGGCCCCCACCGGAGGCGTGATGTAGCCGACTGTGAAATTGGTGCACATGATTAGGCCGAAATGGATGGGATCCACTCCCACCCGCGTCGCCACGGGCGTCAGGATGGGGGCAAGGATGATGATGGCGGCCAGGGAATCCATGAACGTCCCCACGAACAGGAGAAACGCGTTCAGCAGCAGCAGGATGACGATTTTGTTGTCCGATATGGAGATGATGAAGGCGGCCACCTTGGACGGAATCCGCTCCAGGGTCATGATGCTGCCAAATCCGTTGGAAGTGCCGATGATGACCAAGACCGAGGCGGTGATGACGCCGGCGCTCAACAGCTCCCCGGGAATCTCGGAAATCTTGATATCCTTATAGATGAAGACGCCCACGACAAACCCGTAGACCACCGCCACCGCCGCCGCCTCGGTGGGCGTGAACACGCCGCCGTAAATGCCGCCCAGGATGATGATCGGCACCACAATCGCCCACTTGGCGTCCCAAAACACCTCCCAGACCTCGGCGGCGCTGTACCGCCGCGGATCCCCCCCCCCCCCCTTCCGCTTCGAATAGAAGTAGGAATAAACCATCAGCCCTATCCCGATAATCACCCCGGGGAACACCCCGCCCAGGAAAAGTTCGGTGATGGACTGATTGGTGGCGACGCAGAACACGACCATGGAAACACTGGGCGGAATGATGGCGCCGATGCCGCCGGCGGAAGCGATAAGGGCCGAACAAAACGGCTTCCCATAGCCCCTGGCCAGCATCTGCGGTACCATCACGCAGCCCACCGCCGCCACCGTCGCCGTCGCGGCGCCGGAGATGGCCCCGAAGAAAATGCACGCCGCCACCGTCACCAGCGCCAGCCCCCCTGTATAACGCCCAAAGAAAATGTGGGCGAGGTTTAGGAGCCGCCGCGATACTCCGCCGCGCCCCATGAGGTTCCCGGCCAGAATGAAAAACGGAATGGCCATCAGGGGGAAGGAGTCGGCGGCGGCGGTGAGTCGCTGGGCGAAATAGGTGCTGTTTATGGACGTGCTGTGGGCAATGGCCGCCAGTGACGCCACTCCAAGCGAAATGCCGATGGGAACAGTCAGGATCAGGCAAAGCAGGAACGCCCCGAAGAGAATTGCCATCGTCATGGACGCGCTCCTTCCTTCGATTCGCCGGCGGCAAGATTCCCCTGCGGTCGGCTGAACACTGTGAAATCGTCACCGAGATGCCTCAGGCGGTACAGGATGCGCCGCAACAAACGGAACGTGCACAAGGCATATCCCACCGGCACGGCAGCGTACACCAGCCACATCGGAAGCTCGGTGGCGGCTGTGATCTGGCCGCGGTGGGCGATGAGGGCGGCGACCGAATAGCCCACCCCGGCTATGATCACGGCGAAGGCGAGAAAGATGAAATCCGACAACAGACAGACCGCCTTCTTGCCGGCGTCGGGAAGGATGTTGAGCGCGATCAGACTATCCATGCGGATGTGCCGATCCAGCTTCACCGCATAGCTGATGCCGAGGTAGATCAGCCAGACAAACAGGTAGCGGCATATCTCCTCGGACCAGGATAACGACGACTGGAAAACATAGCGGGCAATCACCTGACAGAAAATCACCACGCTGGTGAAACCCAGGATAAGCTTGATGAGCGCCGCTTCGCAGTTGTCGTCAAGCCAGACTAGGAATGTTTTCATGCGAAATCCCCCGGCAACGGTATGTCGTCAACGTACCGTGAAATTTCCGGTTGGTCAAATATTTTCGAAAAAATTTTTTGTTTTTTTATAAAAATACGCTTCCGCAAAATCTCGCGCGTGCTATGATGATGCCGGTGCGGACGGCGGACGGAAAAGTAACGGCACGCGGTGCCGGATTCTGGAGAAAGGCATGGCCACAAACAGTACTCTCGGCGAACGCGTGCATGAAATCATCCGCCAGGATATCATAGCCGGCCGCTACAATCCCGGAGAACGGCTCTTCTTCGAAAATATCGCCAAGGAGATCGGCGTCAGCATGACGCCGATCAAGTCGGCGTTTATGCTCCTGGAGAAGGAGGGACTAGTGATTTCGGTGGCCCGCAAGGGCACCTTCGTCCGGGAACTGACGCGGCGGGACGTGGTGGAATATTGCCGGATCCGCCTCGCCTTGGAGTGCCTAGCCGTCGATCATATCGGAGAAAACACCCTCGCTGAGGAAGACGAAAAAAAACTGCAGGCAATCTGTGCCTCCATGGAACGCCACATTGCCAACAACGATGCCGCCCACTGCATTCTCGACGACATCAACTTCCACAAACAACTGGTCGTCGCCAGCGGCAATGACCAGTTGCTCAAGATGATCAACTCCCTCCCCCTCACCAATCTCTACAACCTCGTGCGCAAATCCCCGCACTATCTTCAGTACGGGAAGGGATTTCTCGAGGAACACCGGCGCATGATCCGCTTGCTGCGCAAAGGCGACATCCAGGCGATCAAGGCCATCCTGGCAAAACACATCACCGCCGGAGATCACTCTATATTCGTGGCCATGGGTTCCGACGGCGAGAAGGCGCCCGCCGGCCCCAAACGGAAGGATGAACCCTCGAAGGCGTACAGGGTGGGCAGGCAGGACTGAAGACCGCCCCGCTTCGCGCCCGCGCCGGTACTGCGGGGCGGACGAGATCGGGATGCAGAGGAAAACGCATTGGCCATGATTGGCTGAGGTTTTGCGAAACTTCAGCCGATTGTTTTTACGTAGTATTTCCGCGTCCTCGGCCCGTCGAACTCGCAGAAATACACTCCCTGCCACGTCCCAAGAAGCGGTTTCCCGTCCCGGATGATGAGCGTTTCGCTCGGCCCGATGCAGCTTGCCTTGAGGTGGGCGCTCGAATTGCCTTCGCCGTGGCGGAAATCCGGCCGGTCGGGGAAGGTGGCGTTCAGCCCGATCACGATATCGTGCGGAACGTCCGGGTCGGCGTTTTCGTTGATGGTGATGGCGGCCGTGGTGTGGGGGCAGTAGACGACGCACAACCCGTCACTAGTTCCGCTTTTGGCAATGGCGGACACGATGTCCCGGGTTATTTCGTACAGGCCCTGCCTGCCGGTGCTGAGGCTGAATTCCATCGCTTCCATAATCGCTCCTTGGAAAATCTTCTGTTGACAATTGAAACGCGGCGATCCACCATTGTCAATTGCAAACCGCGACCGCGCGGAAACCGGCACCCGCAGCAAGGAGAAACGCCATGCGCAAATATCTCGAAGAGCTCGCCGCCCAGAAGAAGGCCATCCAGGTCAATTTCGCCGCCTCCACCGGCAACAAGCTGGTGTCCATATCCGGCACCATCCGCGAGGTGGGGGACGATTACATGATTCTCCACGATATTTACGGCAATGTCATGTTCATCCCGTTTTCCGGCATCACCTATATCGAAATCAAGAAATGATCGCGGCCGAACCGCCTCTGCTTATCGTCAACGCCGACGATTTCGGCCTGTCCCCCGGCGTCAACGCCGGCATTGTCCAGGCCCACCGCGAAGGCATTCTCACCTCCGCCACCCTGCTGGCGAACGGTCCCGCCTTCGACGAAGCCGCCGGACTGGCGGCCGGCAGCCCCCGCCTCGGCGTCGGCCTCCACCTCAACCTGGTGCGCGGCCGTCCCCTGTCGCCGCCGGCGGAAATACCCGAACTGATCGATGCGGCCGGCATGCTGAAAAAATTCCGCCTGCGCTCGCTCACCCCCGCCTTTCTCCGCCAGGCGGAAAGCGAATACCGCCGCCAGTTCGAAAAAATCCTCGCCGCCGGCGTCCGGCCCACCCATGTAGATTTTGAAAAGCACCACGCCTGGCAGGGCGGATTGTACCGCCTCGCCGCCCGCCTGGCGTCGGAGTACGGCATTCCCGCCATGCGGAACCTCGAGGAGCCGGTGGCGTGGTCCGTTTTCCGCCTCGGCTGGCCGGGCTGGCGCCGGTTGGCGATGGCGGCGGCCATGCGGACCGGCGTCACCCTGGCGGGGGGAGGGGACTGCCTGCTCCGCCCCGATCGCCTGATCGGCCAGACCCACATCGGCCGCATGGACGAAACCGCCTGGCTTCGCCT
>JAVBRW010000285.1:0-4711 GCA_031547475.1 Planctomycetota bacterium | reverse complement strand
ACCGCACCACCGGCGAAACCCAGATATCCCTCACCCTCGATCTCGACGGATCGGGCAAAAGCACGGTGGTGACCGGCGTCGAGTTTTTCGATCACATGATGACGCTCCTGTCCCGCCACGCGCTGTTCGATCTCAAGCTGGAGGCTTTGGGCGATCTCGGCGTCGACAGCCACCACATGGTCGAGGACGTCGGCATCTGCCTCGGGAAGGCGCTGGCGCAGGCCCTTGGCGACAAGAAGGGCATCACCCGTTACGGCAGCATGCTTTTGCCGATGGACGAATCGCTGGCGCGGGTGGCGCTGGATCTGTCCGGCCGGGCGCACCTCGAATGGCGCGCCGCCATTCCGGCGGAGAAGTGCGGCAATTTCGACACCTGCCTCGGCCGCGAATTCATGCGCGCCTTCTGTTCGAACGGCGGGGTGAATATGCATGTCGATCTGCTGGCCGCCGCCGATCCGCACCACGCGCTGGAAGCGATATTCAAGGCGGTCGGCCGGGCGCTCCGCCAGGCCGTATCATACGATGCGCGCGAAAAAGGCATTCCTTCCAGCAAAGGGGTGCTGTAAAAACACTGACAGTTAACATTGTTCGAATTTGAGACGGTGTTTAAAAATTCCGTGACGCAATCCCGTGTTTTTCTTGGCCGTGTTCCGAGGGGAGAGTCGTTTCTAAAGGAGAGAACGATGAAAAAGTATGTTTGCGACGTTTGTGGATGGGTCTATGATCCCGCGGTCGGCGCCCCGGCTTCCGGCGTCAAGGCCGGCACCGATTTTCCGAATGTTCCCGACGATTTCGTCTGCCCCGAGTGCGGCGCCGGAAAAGACTCGTTCTCGCCGGCGGAGTAAGTCCGAATTCACGATTCACAATTCACAATTCACAATTAAACCACATATCCCTTGCCAAGGGAGTGTGGTTTAATTGTGAATTGTGAATTGTGAATTATGAATCGTGAATCGTGAATCGTGAATTCCCCATTTTCGAATCGGTACAATCATGTTCGACACCCATTCCGACCTGCCCGTCCGCCCCGGCCTGATCATTCCGCGCCGCGAAGTGTGGTTCGAGTTTTCGCACGCGTCCGGTCCGGGAGGGCAGAACGTCAACAAGGTCGCCACCGCCGCCACCCTGTGCTTCCATCCCGAATCGAGCGGCGTGCTGTCGCCCGCCCAGAAAAGCCTGATCCGGGCCAAGCTGGCCAACCGCATCAACGCCGAAGGGCTGCTGAAAATCGTCGCGGTCGAAACCCGGAGCCAGAGCGGCAACCGCATGCTGGCCGAGCGGCGCTTTTGCGAACTGCTGGCGGAAGCGCTCCGCCCGGTCAAAAAACGCCACGCCACCCGCCCCACCCGCGCCTCGCGGGAAAAACGCCTCGCCGACAAGCGCATCCGCGCCGGCCGCAAGCAGGACAGATGCGGCCCGGCACTGGACGAAGCATGAATCGCCCCCCCGCTCGAGAAGCCGGTATCGCCGACAGGCTGCTCGCCTGGTTCACCGCCGCCATGCGCCCCCTGCCCTGGCGCGAAACCTACGAGCCGTACAGCGTGTGGATTTCCGAGATAATGCTCCAGCAGACCCAGATGGATCGGGGCGTCGCCTATTTCAACGCCTGGATGCGCCGCTTTCCCGACGTCCGTTCGGTCGCCGAGGCGAAGGAAGAGGCGATCATGGCGGCGTGGGAAGGGCTCGGCTACTACTCGCGCGCGAAAAACCTCCAGGCCGCCGCCCGGCGCATCATGCGCGAGCACCGGGGCGTTTTTCCCCGCGATATCGAGGCGATCCGCGCTCTTCCCGGCGTGGGCGAATACACGGCCGGCGCCATCGCCTCCATCGCTTTCAACCAGCCCGAACCGGCGGTCGACGCCAATGTGCTGCGCATTTTCGCCCGCCTCCGCGACATCGACGCGCCGATGAAGGACAAAAAGGTCAAGGCGTTCGTCACCGATACGGTGCGTTCGCTCATCCCGGCCGGTTCGTCCCGCCTGTTCTGCCAGGCGCTGATGGAGCTGGGCGCATTGGTCTGCGCCAAGCGGCCGAAATGCGGCGCCTGCCCGCTTCGCGATTACTGTGCCGCGCTCCAAAACGGCACCACCGCCGAACGGCCCCGGCTGGACGGGAAAAAAAACTACACACAGCACGAAATAGCCGCCGGCATCGTCCGGCGGAACGGCCGCGTTTTTATTCAAAAGCGCCCGCCCGGCGGCTTGTGGGCCGGGTTGTGGGAATTCCCCAACCGCGCCGTGGCGCCGGACGAATCGCCGGAACAAACCGCGCTCCGCGCCGTCCGGGAACAAACCGGCCTCGCCGCGTCGGTGCGCGAAAAAATCGCGGTCGTGCGCCACGGCTACACGACCAACCGGGTCATCCTGCACGGTTTTTTCTGCGAAGCGGCGGAGGGTGACGAAGCGTGCCCCGCCGCTGTCGAATCCGCATGGGCAAGTCCGGAGGAATTGGCCGGCTACGCATTCTCCGCCGGACACCGGAAATTGCTTGAACGATTGGGATGGAAAACCGGACGGTAGCGAATTCCTAACTGAAGTTTTGCAAAGTGGCGATTAAACCGCCAATCGCCACTTTGCAAAAATCGTTTTTCCCTGTGCCGCAAGGGTTTTGATTTTTACAAACTGGACATTCGGCGGTTTGAATGTCCAGTTTGCAAAACTTCAGAATAAATATAGAACAGGGCCTCTCCCTTCAAGTTCCCGACACCGCGCTCCAATCTACATGAAAACCGCATCCACAGCAATCCCAGGAGTTTTCCATGTCCGCATCCGGGGTTCCCGTTCCGAAATGGCCGAAAATCACGCCGCTCTGGCTTTTGAAAAACATCGAGGAAGTGATTAGCTGCCTCGGCCTGGTCCTGATCATCGTCGTCGTCGCCATCAACGTCACGCTCCGCTATTTCTTCGCCAATTCCATCGCCTGGGCGGAGGAGATTTCCGTCCTCGGCTTTTCCTGCGTCATCTTCATCGGCTCCGCCGCCGTCTACAAGCGGAACATGCACGTCGGCATCGACTTCGTCGTCAACCTGCTGCCGACGCCGCTGCGGAAGGCCGTTTTCGCGCTGACCCGGATTTTCCTCCTCGTGTTCACCGGCTATGTCACCTATCTCGGCTGGGTGTACGCGAACGAGGCGTGGGACAAGCCGACCTCCATCCTGTTCATCCCGTATTTCTACATCAACTTCCCCATCTGCCTGGGCTTCGCCTCCATGGCGTTCTATTCTTTCGTCGATTTCCTCAAACTGCTGCGCGTCATCCGACCGGACGGCGGCGGCGCGGAAGGGGGTGAGGACTGCTTCTGTTCCCCATCGGGCTGATGTTCCTCTTCTTCTTCCTGGGCATTCCGGTCGCCTTCGCCATCCTCTCGGCCAGCCTCACCTATTTCATGCTGGATTCCGTGTTCATCCCGGTCGACGTGGCGCTGCAGCGGCTCATCACCAGCGCCGAAAGCTTTCCGCTGATGGCGGTGCCGTTCTTCGTCACCATGGGAACGGTCATGAACTACGCCGGCATCACCGACCGTTTGCTGACGCTGGTGAACATGTTCTGCGGCCACTGGCGCGGCGGCCTGGCGCAGGTCAACGTGCTCCTCTCCACCTTCCTCGGCGGCATCTCCGGCTCGGCCAACGCCGACGCGGCCATGCAATCGAAGGTGCTGGTGCCGGAGATGGTCAAGCGCGGCATGTCGGTCGAATTCTCCGCCGCCATCACCGCCACCTCGGCCGTCATCGCCCCCATCATCCCGCCCGGCATCGGCCTCATCCTCTACGCCTTCCTGGCCGACGCCTCGGTGGCGAAAATGTTCATGGGCGGCTACGTTCCCGGCCTCCTGATGTGCGCCGCCCTGATGATCGCGGTCAAGATAATCGCCACCCGCCGGAACTACTCGCCGACCACCGATCGTCGCCCTCCCTTTGCCACCATCATCAGGCAGTTCCTGATTTCCTCGTGGGCGCTGTTCCTGCCGTTCGGCATCATCCTCGGCCTCCGCATCGGCATGTTCACCCCGACCGAGGCGGGCGCCATGTCGGTGGTGTACTCGTTCCTCATCGGCATGTTCGTCTACCGCGAGCTGAAGCCCGGCCACATACCCGCCATCCTGCTCGAGTCGGTCCTCGGCACGGCCGGCGTCATGCTCATCATCTGCTCGGCCAGCGTGCTCGGCTATTACATGAGCTGGGAACGGATTCCCCAGACCATCTCCGCCTTCCTCGCCACCTTCACCAACAATCCCTGGGTGTTCCTGGGGGTCGTCAACGTCTTCCTCCTGATCATGGGCATGTTTGTCGAAGGCACCGCCGTCCTCATCATCCTCACGCCCCTCCTGATTCCCACCGTGAACGCGCTGGGCATCAACCCGATCCACTTCGGGCTGGTCATGGTCATGAACCTGACCATGGGCGGCGTGACGCCCCCGTTCGGCACGCTCATTTTCGTCTGCTGCTCGATTCTGAAAATAAGCCCGTCCAAGCTGGTCCGCGAAGCGGTGCCGTTCCTTACCGCCCTGCTGATCGTGCTTGGGCTCGTCACCTATTTCCCGAGACTTGTTCTCTTCCTGCCCGAGCTGCTGCTCGGCGCCTGACCCATGCCACCAAAGGAACAACCATGCCCAAAGCTGAAATGACTCCGCGCGAACGCTTCCTGTTCTCCTTCACCCACGAGGAAGGCGATCGAGTGCCGATTTTCGAAGCCATCGCCAATCCGCATCTTTT
>JAVBRW010000325.1:0-12532 GCA_031547475.1 Planctomycetota bacterium | reverse complement strand
GCGTCGATCGGCGGCGCCATGGTGCCTTTGCTGTCGCTGGGGATTCCCGGCGACACGGTGACGGCCATGCTGATCGGCGGCCTGATGATTCACGGAATTTCGCCCGGTCCCCTGATGTTCCGCACCCAGACCGATCTGGTCTACAGCATTTTCGCCGCCCTCATCATTGCGCACTTCATGATGTTGGCTCAGATGCTGATCTGCAACCGGGTGTTCATCAAAGTCCTGGATATTCCGAAATCGCTGTTGCTGCCGCTCATTTTCACCGTCTGCATCGTCGGCGCCTACGGCACCAACAGCCGGATGTTCGATGTGTGGACTGTGCTGATTTTCGGCGTGGTCGGCTATCTTCTGCAGTTGTTCAAATTCCCGACCGCGCCCATTCTCCTCGGCTTCATCCTGGGCCCCATTCTCGAGGAGAACCTGCGGCGCGGGCTGATGTATTCCAAAGGCTCGATAATGCCGTTTTTCACCAATCCCATTTCCTGCACGTTCATCATCATCACTTTCCTGACCGTGGCGGTGCCGGTGTTCAGGTATGTAAAAAGGCGCACGCGGCGCCATGCGTGACGAGGGAATTCGATACTGCCAAATGGAAACGCGACAGGAGCCGGGCCATGCGTTCCGGCTCCTTGTTTGAATGATTCGAGGGAAGGAACGTTACGCGTTTTTCCCGATATTCGAATAGCCGGTGGGAGCCGGCCAGTGCAGGCCGCGCTGGTTGTACAGGCCGTAATCGGCTTTCCGCGCGTATTCGGGAGCGGGAACGCCGACCAGTTTGCCGTTGGAAATCCATTCCGCATCCTTGCCGTAGAGTCGCTTGACCATGTCGCTTTCCAAGCGTTCGCGTACTTCGCGCATTTCCGGCTGTCCGGCCTTGTTGTGCAATTCCCCGGGATCTTCGGCCAGATCGAACAGTTGGAAAACATTGCCGCTCGGATAATAGATAAGCTTGTGCCGGGCGTCGCGGACCATGCGCGTCGCCTTCGCCCCTTCGCCCACCTCGCAGTAGAGAAGATCTCGCCGCTTTCCGCTCCACAGCGAGTCGCCTTCCACATGTTTCGGGATGTCCAGGCCGCAGATGTCGAGAATCGTGGGCATGACGTCGGCCAGGCTGCCGAGACGCTGTTCCACCGATCCGCGTTTGGCGGCGATGGGATTGCCGGACAGAATCAGCGGTACCCGCGCCGCGTTTTCGTAGAAGCAGCGCTTGGCCACCATTTCGTGATCGAAAAGCATGTCGCCGTGATCGCTCATGAAGACAATGAGCGTGTTGTGCAACTGGTTGCTTTCGCGGAGGCAGCCGAGGAGCATGCGGATCTGGTGATCGATATGGGTGCACTGGGCGTAGAACGCCCGCTTGGCCAGGCGCATCTCCTTGTCGGAATATCCGCGCCGCATCTCGGTCATCGCCCGCATGATGTAACTGTCGTCCACCCAGTCGCCGACCACCGGTTCGTCGATTTCGTCGTCCCGATACATGTTCCAGTAGGCGTCCAGCGGCACCAGCGGCGGATGCGGGAAAATGTAGGAAACATAATAGAATGCCGGGCGGGTCGGATCCTTCCGCTTCATCATCCGCATCGCCTGGGCGGTCGCCCAGTTGGTGGGGTGGGTGTGTTCGGGCAGGTGCCAGTTGCGGGTGTAGTAGGTGTTGTTGCCCATGCCGTGCATGTATTCCTGCCCGGGATAGCCTTGTTCGCCAAGCCAGACCTGGTAGTCGTCCACCACGCCGAACTCGTATCTGCCTTCTTCCTGGAGCTGCACATCGTCGAAGCCGATGCGGGCGCGTTGGGGATAGACGTGGAGTTTGCCGACCGCGTAGGCCTGGTAGCCGTTGTCGCGGAAGGTCTGCGCCAACGTGGGCACCTCGGGCATGCGCAGGCAGTCGTCGTAGACGCGATCGCCGTGGGTGCGCGGCGTCAGTCCGGTCATCAGGCTCCGGCGGGCGGGGATGCACACCGGGCATTCGCTGTAGAAATTGGCGAAGCGGACGCCGTCATTGGCCAGGGAATCGAGGGTCGGCGTCATGAGATTCTTTTTTCCGGCGCAGCCCATGAACGATGCCGGCCAGTGATCGGTCGAGATCATCAATACGTTGGGTTTGTTGTCGTCTGTCATTGGATGAGCCCCATAAGCCTGGGAATGAACAGGGTGATTTCGGGAACATAGGTGATGCACAGCAGCACGAAAAGCATCACGACGAAGAAGGGTAGGCATTCCCTGACCAGCCGCTCCATCTTGATTCCCGAAATGCCCATGCCGACGAACAGCACGCCGCCGACCGGCGGAGTGATGAGGCCGATGCCGCAGTTCAGGATGAGGATGGCGCCGAACTGGATGGGATGCATGCCGAACGAGGCGACGATGGGCAGGAGAATCGGCGTCATGATGACGATGATGGACGCCATGCCCATGATCATCCCGAGCATGAGCAGCACGACGTTGACCAGGAGGAAGACGAAGAATTTGCTGGTGGTCACGCCGAGGATGACGTTGGTGAGGAACATCGGCACTTTCAGGTAGGCGACGAGGAAGCCGAAGGTTCCCGCCGCCGCGATGAGAATGAGCACGGTGGAGAGGGTCTTCAGGGTATTGTTCAGAATGTTCGACATGTCCCGGAGCGTCACCTCCTTGTAGACGAAGAAGGAGATGAGGAAAGCGTAGACCGTCGCCATGGCGGCGGATTCGGTGGGGGTGAACCAGCCGAGAATTACGCCCAGGACCACGATAAGCACGGTCATCAGCCCGAGAATGGCGTCCTTCAGGGCGAGGAGAAGTTCCCGGAAGTTGAAGGGATCGCCCTTCGGGTACAGGCGTTTCACCGCGAGATAGTAGCTGAAGACCATGAGCGCCAGCCCGAGGAAAAGGCCGGGAATGAGGCCGCCGATGAACAGGCCGCTGATGGAGACGCCGCCGGCCGCCATGGCGTAGATGATCATGTTGTGGCTGGGCGGAATGAGCAGGCCCTGCACCGAACTGGTCATGGTCACGGCGGTGGAGAATTCGCCGTCGTAGCCGTCCTTTTTCATCATGGGGATCAGGATGGAGCCGAGGGAGGCGGTGTCGGCGGTGGCGGATCCGGAGATGCCGCCGAAGAAGGTGCTGGCGACGATGTTCACCATGGCCAGGCCGCCGCGCATCCAGCCGACCAGGGCGGAGGACAGGCGGATGAGGCGGTCCGAGATGCCGCCCGCCGCCATGATGTCGCCGGCCATGATGAAGAAGGGGATGGACAGGAAGGTGAAGCCTTCGAGGCCTCCGACCAGCGTGTTGACCACCTGGGTGAGCGAGAGATCGAGATGCACGATGGTGATGAGGGACGAAAACACCATCGAGTAGCAGATATGCATGCCGAGAAAAATCAACCCGAAAAACGATCCGAGAAGGATCAGTATGGATGTGGTGTCCAAATCGGTTGCCATATCACCATCCCCCCCGCAGCATGCGCGAAATCGTCATGATGGCGCCGAACACTCCGGACGCGAAAACCGATCCGTAGAGGACGGCCTGCGGAAGCTGGGTCGACGGCATTTTGGGTATCAGGGTCATGTCGATGACGTCCCACCCGGCGTAGATCCACACCAGGCACAGGATCAGGAGCATCGCATAGGACAGGAAATGCAGCGCCTTCGCCACCGTTTTCGGGAGAACGAGATCGATGACATCCATCCGGACGTGAACGCCGTCCCGGATGGCCATGGTGGAGGCGAGGAAACAGATCCACACCATGCACAGAATGCCGACCTCCTCGCACCAGCGGGGCGTCGACGACAGGACGAAACGGCCGATGACGGCATAGAAAACGGAGAAGACCATGACGGCGCAGATGATTTTGCACAACGCCCGGATGAAGATGTACACCGCGTTGGCGAATTTCTGGTAGGCGGCGACGATTCCTCCGCCGGCTGTTTGTTCCATTACCGTGTGCCTTTCTTAAAATCTTTATTGATTCCGAAATCGATAATGTAACGCAAAGAGGATTATGTGCGTGTGGCCGCCCGTGAGCCGCCCCCTCTCCCCAACCCTCTCCCCCTCTCGGGGGCGAGGGAGAGTTGGTGGCCGCAATGACAAAGTAAGAACGTGTGTTTTTCCCTTGCCATGCGCCCAGTACTCTCCCTCGCCCCCACGAGGGGGAGAGGGTTGGGGTGAGGGGGCGGCTCGCGGGCGGTCACCCACGCGGATTCCAAAGGTACATTCGTGAACGCGAGGAACCGCACCGCCCATGACAAACACCGCCGCACCGCTGCCGGAACCGGCTCCGACGCCGTTGTCCCAGCTCCACGCCCTGACCCGCATCGCGCTGTTCGCCGCCCTGATCGGCGCGGGCGCGTTCATCTACATTCCGCTCGGACCGCTCCAGAACATATCGTTCCAAACGCTCATGGTCATGCTGACCGGATTTTGCCTTGGCCCGAAAAAGGCGGCGCTGGCGCTCCTGGCCTACCTCGCCTGCGGCTTCATCGGGTTGCCGATGTTCGGCCGGGGAAGGGCCGGGCCGGCCTCGTTCATCGGGCCGACCGCCGGGTTTTTCCTCGGCTTTATCGCCGGCGCCGCCATCGCCGGCTGCGGCGCGCTGGTCCGGGGAAGCCGGAGGCGCCGGGTCGCCGCCATGATCGTGTGTGGGCTGATCGGGTCGGTCGTCCTTCTGTCGCTCGGCGCGGTCGGGCTTCGGCTCACCGTGTTCGACAGTTGGAACAAGGCGCTGGCGGTCGGCGTCTACGCTTTTCTGCCGGGTGACATTATCAAGATGCTGATGGCGGTGGCGGTGAAGGAAGCGTTTTTCCCGCCGGCCGGACGGGAGGGAAGCCATGCCTAAGCATTCCGCCCGCCTCCGCCCGCCGGCGCCGCCGCCCGGCCGCATCCGCCGCCTCGACGGGCGTGTGAAAATCCTGGCGCTGGTGGCGGCCTGTTTCGTCACCCAATACCTGCCCGCCGCCTGGCTGCCGTTGTGGCTGGCGGGGCTGGCGTGCCTGTTTTCCATCCGCGAGATGCGGGCGGGGAAAGTGCTTGGGCTGGTCAGGGGCGCGCTGGTTTTCGCCCTCCTGTGGTTCGGCATGAAAATAGGGTCGGATCTGCTGAGCGGCATCGCTTTCGGCACAGCGCTGGCCGACGCGCTGCCGCTGGCGGAAAAGCTCCTGGCCCTGTCCTGCATCGGCATGGCGTTCGTCGGCTTGTCCTCGCCCATCGAGACCGGCCGGGCCATGGCATGGTATCTGGCGCCGGTGCTGGGCAAAAACGCCTGGAAACCGGCGCTGGTCATGGCGCTGACCGCCTGGTTCCTCCCGATAACGCTCCGCCTCGCCGGAGACGTGTCGGCCGCCATGCGCTCGCGCGGCCTCCGGCTGCCGTGGCGGAAAAAAGCGCTGCTCGTCATCGGCACGGCGCTGCGGATTCTCGAGCGCAAGGCGGAGGAATTGGCGGTGGGGCTGGCGAGCCGGCGGGTGGATGATCAGAGGACGTGGGATTTTAACTGAAGTTTTGCAAAGTGGCGATTAAACCGCCAATCGCCACTTTGCAAAAATCGTTTTTCTCTGTGCCGCAAGGGTTTTGATTTTTACAAACTGGACATTCGGCGGTTTGAATGTCCAGTTTGCAAAACTTCAGATTTTAACTGAAGTTTTACAGATTGGGCATTCAAACCGCCGAATGTCCAGTTTGTAAAAATCAAAACCCTTGGCGCACAGGCGAAGACGATTTTTGCAAAACTCCAGTTAAATCTCCACGACCTGCCCTTCGCGCGCGAAAAACAGGCGGGGGAAAATGGCTTTCGCCTCTTTTTCCATGGCGTCGAGCTTGTCGTCGTCGTAGATTGGCTCGTGATGGATGATGGCGAGACGCTTGACGCGGGCCATTTCGGCCGTTTTGATAGCCATCCTGATCGTGCTGTGGCCCCAGCCGCGGCGAAGCGGATATTCCTCGCTCGTGTACTGGCCGTCGTGGGACAGCAGATCGGCGCCCCGGGCGAATTCGGCCAACCGGGGATCGCCGGCCTGCTCGTCGCCTTCGACATCGGTGGCGTAGACGTAGGATTTGCCGGCGTATTCGAGGCGGAAATTCAGCACGCCGCCGAGGGGATGGTTCATGTTCTTCAACACCCGCACCACAACATCATCCGGACCCGGCCGAACGCCGGAGCCGACCACGCGGGGCGCGTCGTCGCCCGGAGACCAGCGGACGATGGTGTCGGAATGCAAAACGTCGCAGGTGAATTTCATGCCCATGCGCGAAAACTGCACCGGATGCGCCACCGGCGCCGCCAGGCGCTCCAAGGCGTCCATGATGCTGCCCGGCTCTTCTTCCGGTCCGAAAATGTGCAGATTCGTCGCTTTCGAATAGGCTGGCTTGAAGTAGAGGATGCCGTCGGTGTGATCGTGGTGGTTGTGGGAAAAGAACAGCGCCAGGTTGTGACTCTTGGCGGCGGCGACCATGTCGGAACCCAGCCCGATTATGCCGGTGCCGGCATCGAAAACCAGCAGCCTGCCGCCCGCCCGGATTTCCTGGCAGGAAGTGTTGCCGCCATAGCGGAGCGTGGTAGGCCCGGGAACGGGATAACTGCCGCGCACCCCGCGAAACACGATCCTGATTTTTCCTTCGGGTTCAGTCATGACTGATCCTGTATACTTACAGAAAAACACGGCGGCGGAATGGTGCGAGCAATTCAATAATAAAGGTTTTTCATCCCGAAACGCAATACCCTGCCCCCTCGCCCGCCGATAAAAAAACAGGCCGCCCAAAGGCGGCCCGATTTCAGGTGAAAAGAGAACTTACGCCGTTTTGACCGCCAGATCGGGCATAATGACCGGTTCGGGCAGCTTCTGGACGTCCAGCCCCTGTTCGGCGCGTGGATGGCTGTCGGCGTAAATCCGCTGCATTTCCTGCGCGGTGATATGGGTGTATATCTGGGTGGTGGAGATGTTCTCGTGGCCGAGAAGCTCCTGCACGACCCGCAGATCGGCCCCGCGCTGCAACAAATGGGTGGCGAAGGAATGCCGAAGCGTGTGCGGCGACACATCGCCCGGCAGTCCGGCCAGCGATGCGTAATGGGACAGCATGCGCCTGACCGAACGGGTGGTCAAACGCTGGCCGCGGAAGTTCAGGAACACGGCGCTGGCATCGAAACGGGCGCGATCGGGATGCGCCTGCTTGTGGCGGAGATAGTCCTCCAGCGCGGTCACCGCGTAGCGGCCGACCGGATTGATGCGCTCCTTCATGCCTTTTCCGCGAAGGCGGAGAACGCGGCGCTCGAGATCGATGTCGGCGTGATCCAGGCCCACCAGTTCGAAGGATCGGAGACCGGCCGAGTAGATGAGCTCGAGAATCGCCTTGTCGCGGCTGCCGGTGAAGGTGCCGCCATCCGGAGTCGCCAGCAATTTTTCCATCATGGCGACGGTGAGGAAGGTGGGGATTTTCTTTTCCAGCTTCGGCGTGTGGACGATGCGGGCCGGGTTGGCGTTGATGCGCCCGCGCCGCTGCATGTATTTGTAAAAACTGCGGAGCGCGGCGATTTTCCGGGCGACGGTCTGCCTGGATACGCCCTTTTCGCTCAGATCGGCCATGAAAGCCCGAATCATGATGTGCGTCACCTGCTCGGGGAACAGGCTGTCCTGTCCGTCTTCGACCAGGAAGGTGAGGAACTGGGCCAGGTCGACGCCGTAATTTCTCACAGTGTGCTCGGACATGTTGCGTTCGAGGCCCAAATAGTTGAGAAACTCGGTAATGTCAACATGGTTAATCCGGCTTAAAGTAGACACGTAAGTCCCTTTCTCCCAGGTCGTTGTATGCCGGAGGACACCGCCCCCGACGCCTGTTTCGATTCGCCGGCAATGCTGCCGGCATAGATTTATTATCGGATGGAGGGGGGGGATGACTTTACTTTATTTTGCGATGAAGGGAAAAGGGGACGGTAAAGCGGTACAAATGAACAACGATGCTTCAACGAAGCTTTCGGGCAAATCCTTGTCCTTCCGGAATGTTCCGGATCCCGTTCTCCTGTTCCGTTTGCCTTTCGGGAGAACGGTGGCTGTCGGCAAGAAAGGAGGCGCGCGGCGGCGATAGTGCCGCGCGACTATTCGTAGCGGAGCGCTTCCACCGGATCCATCCGCGCCGCGCGGCGGGCGGGGTAGTAGCCGAAAAACACGCCAACCGCCACCGACACCCCGAGCGCGATGATAATGCTGTTCGCTTCGACAAGGGTGGTGAATTCGGCGCCCGACATCTTCGCGAGCACCGGTATGACAAGGGCCACGCCGACCCCGAGCATCACCCCGAACAGCCCGCCGAACCCCGACACCATCACCGATTCGAACAAAAACTGGTTCAGAATGTCCCGCTCGCGGGCGCCGATGGCTTTCCGCAGGCCGATTTCCCGCGTCCGCTCCGCCACCGTCACCAGCATGATGTTCATGATGCCGATGCCGCCGACCAGAAGCGAAATGCTCCCGAGGCTTCCGAGCAGGATGGACATGGTGGTGCCGAACGAGGTCGCCATCGATATCATTTCCGCCTGATCGTGGACGTTGAAATCGCTCTCCTGGCCGTCGGCGATGCGGTGGCGCTTCCGGAGGAGGCGGGTAATGCCGTCCACCACCGCCGCGTTGCCGCTTTCGCTTTCGACCGTCAGCACATCGATTTCCCGCACCCTGTCGACCCCCATGATCTGTTTCATGGCGGTGGTGACGGGTATGAGCGCCTGATCGTCCGGATTCGACCAGCCCTGATCGCCCTTGGCCTTGGTCACGCCGATGACTTCGAAGTTGACCCCTTTCAGCTTGATGGTGGCGCCGACCGGCTCGTCCTTGCCGAACAGGTTTTCCGCCGTCGTCGGCCCGATGACCACCACCCGCGCCATCCGATCCACTTCGGCGTCGGTGAAGTTGCGGCCGTGATCGATTTCGAAATTGCGCACTTCGGGATAAGTCGGCGCGACGCCGTAGGTCTGGGTCTGGGCGTTCTTGTTGAAATACTTCAATTGCAAACTGCCCGCCACCACCGGCGACACCATGCGGACGCCTTCGACCTCCCGCGCCACCGCCGCGGCGTCGTCCAGCGTCATGGTCTGCACGACGCCGGACATGATGCCCCGCCGCCCCGCCTGGCCCGGGCGGACGATGAGGAGGTTGGTGCCCATCGAGGACACCCGGCTCATGATGCTTTCCCGGGTGCCGGCGCCGAGGGCGAGCATCGAGATGACGGCGCCGACCCCGATGATGATGCCGAGAATGGCGAGAAAGCTGCGCAGTTTATTGGCCAGGAGGGATTTCAGCCCCACCTTGGCCAGCATCCAGAGCATCATGCCGGAGCTCCTTCCTTGACGAACCGCGACGTCTCGGCCGCGGCGAAACGGTGCGATTCCTGCGAGTCGATCAGTTCCGCCTTCACCACCTGGCCGTCCGACATGTGGATGCGGCGGCGGCCGAACCTGGCCACTTCCGGATCATGGGTGACGATGATGATGGTGCGGCCTTCCGAGTTCAGGCTGTGGAACAGTGCGAGGATTTCGGCGCCGGTTTTGGAGTCGAGGTTGCCGGTCGGCTCGTCCGCCAGCAGGAGCGCCGGGCTCGAGACCAGCGCCCGCGCCACGGCGACGCGCTGGCGCTGCCCGCCCGAGAGCTGGTTCGATTCGTTGTTCATGCGGTCCTGGAGCCCGACCTTCACGAGCGCCGCCTCGGCCGCCGGGCGCGGGTTGTGGACGCCGGCGTACATGAGCGGAAGCTCGACATTTTCCAGCGCCGACAGCCGGGGAAGCAGGTGGAAGCCCTGGAACACGAAACCGATTTTCCGGTTCCGGATGGCCGCGAGGCGATCGCCCGACAGCTTGGCCACCTCTTCCCCGTCGAGAAAATATTCGCCGCTGTCCGGATGATCGAGGCACCCGAGCACCTGCATCAGCGTCGATTTGCCGCTGCCGGACGCGCCGGTGATGGCGACCATTTCGCCCGGCTGAACCAGCACGTCGACGCCGTCCAGGGCGCGGATTTCCTGATCGCCGATGCGGTAGGTTTTGCGGAGTTTTCGGGCGTCGATCACGGGGGGAGGCATGGGGGAATCCTTTTTTCGAATGAATAATTAAGAATGAATAATGAATAATGGATGAGTTAATGAATTAATTAACAATTGAACCCATCGCAAAGTATTTTCCAAAAACCATTATCAATTAACCCATTAACTCATTCATTATTCATTCTTAATTCTTAATTCTTAATTATTAATTTTTTCCACCCTACAACCGTGGCATGCGCGGCGGGCGGTTCGCCTGTCCCGCCCACTTGCTGTCGGCGTTCTGCTGGAGCACCACCTCCTCGCCCTCTTTCAGGCCGGAAACGATTTCGATCTGGTAGCCGTCGGTTATGCCGGTTTGGACCCGGCGTTCCTCTTCGGTGCCGTCCGGCTTCAGGACGGAGACGAACGATTCGCGCCGGGAGTAGTCGACGCGGCCGCCGCCCTCGCCGCCGGACCGGTTCATGCGCCCGCTCCGCCCGGCCGGACGTTCGCCGGCGGGCGCGGTGTTGGAGGCGGGGACGGCGGTTCCGCCGGCCGGCGTTTCCGCCGCCCGCCTGACCACGGCGCCGGCGGGGACGACGACCACGTTTTTCCGCTCGTCGACCAGGAACTTGACATTGGTGGTCATTTCCGGTTTCAGCAGGTTCTTGCGCCGCGACTCGACCTCGACCTTGACGTCGAAGGTGACGACGTTCGACTCGACCACGCCGGTGGCGGCGACCCGGACGACCTTGCCGGAAAATTCCATGTCCTTGTACGCGTCGGCGGTGACGATGGCCTTGATGCCGGGCACGACGCCGGCGATGTCCGCCTCGTCCACCGCCGCGATGGCGTAGATGCGGGACAGATCGATAAGCTGCATGGCGATGGTGCCGCCGCCGACGTTCGACACGCCGGACGCGACAATCAGCCCCTCCTGGACGTTCCGGATGGAGACGACGCCGTCGATGGGGGAAAAGACCTCGGTTTCCTTGAGCTTCTGTTGGGCGTCGGCGAGGGCGACGGTGTCGTTGTCGACCTGCGCCTCGGATATGTGGATTTCCTGGCGGGTCTTTTCGAGTTCCATGGCCTGGACCTTGAGATCCTCGAGTTTGACCTGGGCGTTGGCGAGGGCGGACTCGGTCTGGACCGCCTTGGTGACGGCGGTGTCGAGTTCTTCCCGGCTGATGACTTTCTGCTGGTAGAGCTGTTCTGCGCGGCGCAGGCGGGCGGCGAATTCCTCGCCCTCGGCCTGGGCGGACTTGACGTCTGCGTTGGCGCGGGCGGTGTCGGCCTCGAGCTTGGCCTCGGCGGCGGACACGCCCAGCCGGGTCTGCTCCAGTTTCGCCCTGGACATGGCGAGGTTGGCGGTCAGGCGGGCGACGGAGCGCTCCTCGTCGGTCGGGTCGAGCTTGTAAAGAAGCATGCCCTGCTTGACCTCGTCCGACACGTCGGCGAAGACCTGGACCACCTCGCCCGACGCTTTCGATTTGATGTCGACCGAGCGTTCCGGCTCGATGCGGCCGGAGGCGGAGACGGTGATGGTGATGTCGCCGCGCTCGGCCTTGGCGGTCTGGCGGGCGGTGGTTTTGGCGGCGGCGGCCGCGACGCCGGGCAGATAGCTGTAATAATAGTACAGTGCGGCGGCCGCCGCCACCACCGCCAATGCCAACAATTTTTTCATGGCTGTTCTCTCCATGCCGGGTATCAGTATCGCCGTCTTCTCGGAAAAACCCGCTTCATAATGCCAGTGTCATCGAGCAATCCGATTATTACACGCATTTTCAAGGAATCTTTCAACGACAATCGGAAAGTTCTCCCGTCCGAGGATTGCCGGGGGATTTTGCTTGACAAGGCGGGTCCGGAGTCGCAATATAGGGATCCTTTGGCGCGGCTGCCTGTCGGGCGGTCGCGGTTTCTTATTGCATATTGCCATGGAATACATGGCCGGCGCTTGGGTTTTTCCCGCGCGGATTTGGGTAAAAAAAAAGCAGGAGATTTTCAACATGGCCAACGAATGCGCGGTGTGCGGCAAAAAAACCACCTTCGGGATCAAGTACGCCAGGCGCGGCGCCGCCAAGGCCAAGGGCGGGTCCGGCGCCAAGATTTCCGGCAAGACCGGCCGGCCGTTCAAGCCGAACCTCCAGAACGTCCGCGCCGACGTCGACGGCACCATCAAGCAGATCAAGGTCTGCACTTCCTGCCTGTCGGCCGGCAAGGTGAAGAAGGCGGCGCGCGGGCAGATGAAGCTCCGGAAGGCGCTGGCGAACTGATACGCAATTCACAATTTTTCTGCGACAGCCGTTTCCATTGCGATGGAAACGGCTTTTTTTCGTTCACAAATCTCCTTTTGCCCCGCATAATGTAATGCCTGGAGTTTTGCAGAATGCGATTTGACTGTGCGGCAAATGAGGTTTTTACTGCCGTCAAGGTCGACCCCGCTGGATTCCGGCTCAACTTCCCGTCGGGGGTGCAGCGACCGTTTTTACCGCCGGAATGACGGGGTTGGGGGGGTGGGGCGTTTTTGGCACGGAGACGCGTCTCCGTGCCA
>JAVBRW010000237.1:0-22419 GCA_031547475.1 Planctomycetota bacterium | reverse complement strand
ACGTCGCCGATGCGGACCGGTGCTTTCAATTCCATTCCGTCCAGCAAACGCACTGCCCTACCGACCAGCGCCTTGGGCAGGGCGCCGCCGCTTTTGACCGGGCAGCGGGGCAGGGCGCCGCCGTGGACTTTCACAGTGGTGGTGACGAAGCGCACCGGGTTCTGCGCTTCGGCTTTGCCGTAGCGACGGCCGCGCTCGCAGGTGGCACCTTCGACGGCGAAGTCGTTGTCCTCGTCGATGACCAGTCGGCAGCCTTTTGGACAGACGATGCAGATTTCGCGTTTCATGTCTTCTTCCCTTCGCGGGGAGCGACGGCGACGGTCAGGGCGCCGGATGTCGCCTGCTCCAAAAGGCGGCGGGGAACGCGTATCTTCTCCATCTCGCCTGGGGCCAGGAAGGGACGCGTGAATCGGCACAGCACGTTGTCCCCATCCATGACCCGGATTTCCATGTCCTGGTATTCGTTATTCACTCGAAAAAAGATATCGACCGCGTCTCCGATCCCGCCCGGACGCACCTTCTGCGGGACCGTGTAGGTGACGCAGCCGCCGTTCCGTATGGCGATAACCGGTCCGTCCGGCTCACCGTCCCTCATCCGAAGTGCAGCCGCCCTGCCGGCGCGCTCGCCCTCCAGAGTCACGAAGTCGACCAGATCGTGCACATGCACCGCGTTGCCGGCGGCGAAGATGCCGGGGATCGAGGTCTCCATGTTTTCATACACCGCCGGCCCGCCGGTCCGCCGGTCCACCTCGATGGCGGCGGCGCGGGTCAGTTCATTTTCCGGAATCAGCCCTACCGACAGCAGCACCGTGTCGCAGTCGAATTCGATTTCGCTGCCGGGAATCGGCCGCCTGGCCTCGTCCACCCGGCTTACCACGACTTTTTCGACCCGCCGCCCACCGACGATGTCGGTGATGGTGTGCGACAAGTACAGCGGAATACCGTAGTCGTTCAGGCACTGCACGATGTTGCGCTTGAGACCGCCCGAATAGGGCATGACCTCGACGCAGGCCAGGATCTTCGCCCCCTCCAGTGTCATGCGCCTGGCCATGATCAGGCCGATGTCGCCGGAACCGAGAATGACCACCCGCCTTCCCACCATGTACCCTTCCATGTTCACGTAGCGCTGGGCGGTGCCGGCGGTGAGGATTCCGGCCGGCCGGGTACCGGGCAGGGCGATGGCGCCCCGGGTGCGTTCCCGGCAGCCCATGCACAAGACCATGGCACCGGCGGTAATTTCCTGGTAGCCATCGCGGCTGCTCACGCACTTTATGCGCTTGTCCCGGGTGATCTCGAGTACCATGGTGTCGAGCTTGACCTCAATGGAGGTGTCCTCGACCCGGCGGATGAAACGTTCGGCGTATTCCGGGCCGGTCAATTCCTCCTTGAAATAGTGCAGGCCGAAGCCGTTGTGGATGCATTGATTGAGGATACCGCCGAGTTCACGATCGCGCTCGATGATCAATACCCGGGCTCCCTCCCGGCCGGCCGCACAGGCGGCGGCCAAGCCTGCCGGCCCGCCGCCGATGACGATGACGTCATGGTTCATGGTCGCCCTCCTTGGTGTGGCCGGTCAGGATGCGGCTCCCCTCCCTGTCCAGAGGAACATCGAGGGGAGAAATACCCAGTTCCCGCGCCAGGATGGCATGGACGCGCGGACCGCAGAAGCCGCCCTGACACCGGCCCAGACCCGCATTGCAGCGGCGCTTGATGGCGTCGATGCTGCGGGGGACGATGGGGCGGTGGATGGCCTCGACGATCTCGCCCTCGGTGATGGTCTCGCAACGGCAGACGATGCGGCCGTAAAGTGGATTCTCCCGGACGATCGCCCGCCGGTCCGCCTCGTCCAGCTCGCGGAATTTGATCCGCCGCCGGGTGTCGATAAAATGATCCTTCGGCGTTAGCTTTAGGCCACAGCCTGTGAGAATCTCCACGCCTCGTCTGGCGATGGCAGGCGCGGCGGTCAGGCCCGGCGACTTCATGCCGGCCAGGTTGACGAAATTCGCGCAGTGCGGCGACTCCTCGACGATGAAGTCGTCCATATCTGTGGCAGGGCGGATGCCGGAAAACTCGTGGATGACTTCGCGAAAGTCGATGTTCGGCACTACCGCGAGAATAGCTTTTTTCAATTCCTCCATGCGCCCGGCCACAGTGCCCAGCTCCTCGGGTCCGGACACCTGGTAGAAGTCCGGTCCGGCGAGAAGGTTGCCGTGCACGGAGGGAAAAATGGTCGTTCCCTTGAAGCCGGCCTCGACCGAGCAGGAGAAGATCAGGGAGTCGACCAGGCCGCACTGGCTCTTGTCGAAAATGAAATACTGGCCGGCGTTGTAGACTTGGCGGAAACCGGAACCGCCGACCATGGCATGGATGCGATCGGAATAATTGCCGGCCGCGTTGACGATACGGCGCGCCTCGAAATTGCCTTGCGTGGTGACGACTCGGAAGGAATTTCGGCGCTTCTCGATCGCCCGCACCGCGGTCGACAGGTGGACCTGGACGCCGTTCCGCACCGCCGTTTCGGCGAGCGCGATGCAATATTCCCAGGGGTTGACGATCGCCGCCTCGGGGGCGATCAGCCCGCCCACGATCCTGGAGCTGACGTTGGGTTCCAACCGCAGGATTTCCTCCGCCGGGAGCGAACGGATCCCGGGAACGCCGTTCTGCCTGCCCTGGCGGACAAGCTGTTCAACCTTGCTCAACTGCGGCTCGTCGAAGGCCACGACCATGGCCGGAAGCTCCCGCCGCTCGACGTCGAGTCGGGCGCATTGCTCCCGGGCAAGGCGAAACCCTTCGCGGGTCAGTTCCGCCTCGACGGATCCGGGTCGCGAGTCGTAGCCGGCATGGAGGATGGCGTTGTTGGCCTTGGTGGCGCCGTTGGCGACGTCATTGTCCGCCTCCAGCACGCCGACAGCCAGGTGATAGCGTGACAGTTCATAGGCCGTCGCCGCTCCCACGATGCCGCATCCCACAATCAACACGTCGTACATGGGGAGTCAGTAACTCCGGAAAACGAGGTTTGGCAGCCAGAGGCTCAACTGCGGAATGAAGATGAACAGGACGGTGGCAAGCATCATGATGACCAGGAAGGGCCAGGAGCCCCTAATCACCTCGGGCATGGTGGCTGGTCCTATCTTCATGGTGGTGAACAGGCACAAGCCGAACGGCGGGGTGACGAAGCCGATCTGCGCCATCATGATGCCAATGATGCCGAAGTGGATCAGGTCGATTTTGTAGTGGGTGAGCACGTTGACCAGCAGGGGGCCGAGGATGACCACGACCGTGGTCACGTTGGTGAAGCAGCCGACGATGAGGAACATGAAACAGAGGAGTATCCACAACAACCAGGCACTGGAGATGTGGGTGGTGATCATGCTGTAGATGAAGTCGGGCAGCTTGGCGGTGGTCATGTACCACACGAAAACCTGCGCCGTGGCTACGGTGATGGTCAGGGTCGCGGCGCTGACCGTGGACTGGCACATGACGCTGTACATGTCCCGGAACCGGAAGGAGCGGTATATGAACAGTTCCACAACAAGCACGTAGAAGACAGAGATCACCGCCGCCTCGGTGGGTGTTGCCAAGCCGGAGTAGATGCCGCCCAGCACGCAGACCGGAAACATCAGCGCCCAGAAGCTGCTGTACAGGATGTGCAGTTTCTGCGGCCACGGCACCGCCTCTTCGCGCGGGATGTCGTACTTGGACGCGTAAAAGACCACGTAGACGCTCATCATGATGGCCGTGATGATGCCGGGGATGAAGCCGGCTGTGAACATTTCGCCGGCCGAGAGATTCATGGCCACCGCTTGCTGGAGCATTGGGATGGAGGGGGGGATCATGACGCCCAGAGTGCCCGCCACTGTGATGATTCCGAGCACCAGAACCTTGGGGTAGTTCCGCTCGAGCAGCTTCGGCAGCATCAGCGACCCGATGGCGACGACGCAGGCGATGGACGAGCCGGTAATTGCCCCGAACAGGGCGCTGGCGAACACCGTCGCCACCCCCAGCCCTCCGGGCAGGCGGCCGAGGAAACAGTTGACTACGGTGACGATTTTCTCCGACGTCTTGCCCTTGGCTGCCAAGTCGCCCGAGATGATGAAGAAAGGGACGGCCAGCAACAGGAAGCTGTTGCAGCCCAGGAAAAGCTGCTGGGCGAGAATGGTGCCGGTCTTCCCCCCCATAAGCACGCCGATCGCGGCGGAGCCGAGGACAACGTGGGCGATGGGGACGGCCATGAGCAGCAGGACGAAAAAGGATGTAAGAACAAGTGTGACCATCAGTTATCCTCCTTTCGCGTCGTGTTGTTCAGAGCCAATTTACGCGCCTCTTCCTCGGCGATGGCCCGGGCGATTTCCGCGTCCTGTTCGGAGACGATGGCCTCGCCCCGCATAGCCCGGGCGAAGGCTTTGGCAGTCTGCACCAGGTAGCGCAGGCCCATGGTGAGAATGGCGTAGGTGGCGCACACCCAGATCACCCACAGGGGGAAGTCGACGCTTTCCACGTTTTTATTCATGGCGATGAGCCTTTCGGTCCAGCGCCACGCGTATACGCCCAGATAGACGTACATGGTGCCGCAGAGCAGATAACCCAACCCCTGGATGGTCTGTCCGATGCGGACCGGGAGGACGGCGACCAGGGTGTCCATGACCATGTGTCCCTTGTGTTTGACCGCGATGCTGCAGCCCATCAGGGTGGTGATTACCAGCATATAGCGGGAGAATTCTTCGATCCAGGTCAAGCCCTGGATGTTGAGGGCACGCAGGATCAGGTTATAGAGCAGGATAAGGCCGCAGACCAGGGTCATGACGGTGATGAAGTGTTTCTCGGCCTTCTCGATCAGCCCGGTCAGCGATTCCAGTCGAGCGACGGCGCAGTATTGTTTCGGGTTGCCCATAACGTTCACCTCGTTTGCACGATGGGGTGGGGAATTCGGAAGGTAATCCGCGTCCCGCCGTTTCCCCCGAATTCCCCCCCCCCCATCGCGGATAATCGGAAAAGGAGTGGAGCCAAGGAAATCAGGCTATTTGCCGAATGCGAGCAGTTCGGCGATCGGCCGCATGTTGTCGACCTTTTCCAGGTTGCGGATGGCATCGACGAATTTTTCGATCTTCTTCGCGTCAATGAAAGGTTTGCAGCAGCGGCGGAAATGGTCGCAGCATTCGTCGAGGGTGAAGTTGTTCCGGGGATGGCCCTTGGGATAGCGGAGGACTTCCTTGTATACGGTGCCGTCCTTCAACTCGACCTCGACCGTGACTTCGGGGAATTCGCCGGTGCCCATGAACTTGACGAAGTGGTCGTAGGTGATGGCCGGTTCGCCCGGATAGGTGAACTTCTTGGTGAACTCGATCAATTCCTTGTTATTCCGCATTTCCGGGGTGAACCAGTCATAGCCGGGATTGTCCGGCTTCATCAGGTAGACGGTGCAGCAGTAGGCGATGTTGAACATGGCGTCGAGCATACCCCGGGCGCTCTTGGCGTAGTTGGCGACCAGGATGTTGGCGGGCGGGCTGACCCGGACCGCCTTGACGTCCTTCATGGCGAAGCGGTGCTTGGTATGGAGGGCGGCCATGCCGTCCACCGGCGCCTCGACCCAGATGTTGATGGGCCAGTGCTTCATGACGATTTCGTTGGTGTACCAGGCCTTTTTCCAGTCTTTGGTGTACCACTCGGTGCGATGGCGGTCGGAAACCATCTTCCATAGACCGTCCCAGTCGTCGAGCGCGGCGTAGCAGTTGTCAAAGCCCTGGGCGGTCATCATGGCGGCCTCGACGCCGTTACGGGAGGCGATGCCCTGGCCGTAGTGCCAAATGTCCGACATGTTCTCGAGGTGCGCGTGCTTGTTGGTCGGGACCTGCATGTGGTAGCTGAGGGCGCCGAAGACCTGCTCGAACTTCCTTTTGTCCTTGTCCATGCCCATGCATTTGGCGGCGGCGATGGCCGAGCAGAGGACGGACACGCTGAGCAGCGGGAACCGGAAGCCGTCCTTGACATAGGCGGCGGTGGGCTGCATCGCCATGCCGGCGCGGGTATAGCCTTCCAGGCAGGTGACCATGTTGAGGATGTAATCCTTGCCCGATTTTTGATCGCGTTCGGCGAAGCCGAGACAGACCGGGATTGCGCTCGGGGTGGGATGGCCGATCCAGGAGCAGTCCTCCCAGTCGAGGATATCGGTCATAGTGCCGTTGGCGAAGGCGGCGTTTTCGATCGGCACCTTCTTGCCTTTGGAGCACCATACCGTCGCCTCCTCGACGCCGCCCCGGCTCTGCACCAGTTCGATGCTGTTCTGGCACTGCTCGGTAGGGGCGGAGGCGATGGACACACCGATGACGTGGAGGGTCAACTTCTTGACCTGTTCGATGACGTCGGCGGGGATGTCCGAGTATTTCAGATCGCACAGCAGTTCGGTCAATTGCGCGGTGAGGGATTTTTCCATAATGTTCTCCGTTTTCTTATTCATTGTGAAATGCCGAAACTCAGGCCTGGTGGGAGACGACCACTCGCCCCATCAGCTTGCCGCCTCGGATGAGGTCCAGGGCCTGGTTGGCCTCCTCGAGGGGCAGCACCGAATCGATGATCGGCTTCAACCGCCCTCCCGCCTGCATGGAAAGCGTATCCCGCAACTCCTGGATGGTACCGTTGCGGATGCCAATGATCTGGCACTCGTCCATCGCCATGTGCTGGGCGTCGAAAGCCATTTCGGCGCCGGGGAGGAAGGAGATGAGCACGTATCTCCCGCTGCGGGCGAGCTTGCGGTTGAAGTTTTCCCGGGCGGTGTCGGCCTTGCCGATCATGTCGATGAGCACGTCGTATTGTTCGCCGCTGCCTTGGAAGGCGTCGAAGGTCAACGCCTGTGCCGCGCCCAGTTTTTCCGCGAACCGCAGCTTGGCATCCACCACGTCCACAGCCGTCACCGCGTTGCCCATATTGGCCAGCAACTGCACGCCGTGGATACCGAGGCCGCCGACGCCGATCAGCGCCACCCTGTCCCCGGGCTCGACCCGCGCCCTCCGGACGGCGTGATGGATGGTCAGCATCGCGCAGGGGGCGACGCAGGCCTCCTCAAAGGAAAGCCCGGCCGGAATCTCCACCGCGCAGCGTTCGGGGCAGACCACGTACTGCGCCAGCCCGCCGGGCATTTCAAAGCCCAGCCGCCCGGGCAGGTCCTCGCACATGTTGTAGGCGCCCTTCCGGCAGGCGCGGCACTTGCCGCAGGCGCTGTAGAGGTGCAATGCGACGCGTTTGCCCTGCCAGCCGGCATCCGTGCCCTCCCCGCAGCCGGCAACGACGCCGGCGATCTCGTGACCAAGGATGTGGGGCAGGGGGCCGACGCCGATTTTTCCTTGGATGACCTTGAGATCCGTGCCGCACAGGCCGCTCGCCTTTACCTGCACCAGCAATTCGCCGGGGGCGGGGGCCGGAACCGGGATCTCGGCCGGGACCAGCCTCTCCCCATAGGCGCTTAGCATCATCGCTTTCATGCACGGCCTCCGTTCTACTTCTTGGCGCGGTATTCGGCCAGGCAATCCTGAAGGGCTTTCCATACAACCGGGTCGGTCTTGGAGTGCTTTTCCCACACCGGCGCCACCGCCTTGCGGAATTCGGCCAGATCCTCCTTCTTCAGGTCATTGTAATAGACGACCTTGGCGCTGGTCTCTCCCAGGAGCTTGAGCACTTCCTTGTCCATTTTGTACTGGTCCTCAAAGCCGCGCTTCTGCGCTTCCTGGGCCGCCTTCATGAAGATGGCGCGGTCCTCCTCGGTGAACTTGTTGTTCCAGCATTCGTTGGAGACGACGAGATTGATGGTCATGTAGAACATGCGCAATTCAGTGGTGAAGCCCTCAACTTCGTAGAATTTGTAGGCGTAGAAAAACGGGTGGGAATTGTCTTCCGCATCCACCGCGCGTTGTTGGAGGGAAGTGTACAGTTCGGCGAAGGCGATGGTGGCGGTGGAGGCACCGAGCGCCTTGTAGGTGTCGGTGTAGATGGTTCCCGGCTGAATGCGTATGTTGAGAACCTCCAGATCGGCCAACTTGGTAACCGGATGCCTGCGGTTCGAAAAGCCCCTATACAGGGCGTTCATGGGAGCAATGTATTTGAACAGGCCAGGCTTGTTCATTGCCTCCGCCATAGCTTTCTGGAAGGAGGTGCCTTTTTCGAGGCTGCCGATTTCATAGAATTCCTGGGAGCTTTCGATCATGAACGGCAGCAGCGACATTCCTATTACCGGCGTCACCGCCATGAATGTGCCGTCTGACAGCGTGGCCGCGTCGAGATCGCCGCTGATGACCTGGTCGAGCATGTCCGTCTCGTTGCCCAACTGGCCGTTGGGGTAGAAATCGAACGTGATCATTCCATTGGAATACTCTTTCATCAGATCCATAAGGTAGTGGGCGGCCGGACGCTGGTTGTCGTAGGGGCCGTCGTTTCCGAGTTTTGCCAGGGACAGTTTCAGCGGTTTGGTGCGCGAGTATTCCCCGGCGCCGATGAACTGGCAGGTCACAAGAGCGGCGAGTACCAGCATAGCCACTGCCAACGCGAATCTCTTCATAATCATCTCCTCTTCTTGTCTGCTTTCCTTGCAGGGGAAAGCGTGGAAAAACCGCGAACGCAATCACCCGAAAGGGGAATTGGCGTTCATTCACCTGTTCTTTCCCGGGAACATACACGCCGGTCAGATTCCCCGCAACGTCATGCGCTTCAGCAACCGCCGGCCCGATCCTCACAGACTTGTGTACAGAGAGTCCAGCATGGTCTCCCAGTCGAATACCGGGAGGCCGATCGCCTCCTGAATGGCGGCGCGATAAACGGGAATCATGGTGCATTCGCAAACAACGACGCGGATGGCGGGATCCTCCCGGAGCATCTCCCGGGCGCAGTCAAGGAATTCTCGTTTCATGATGTCGGTGTCGACAATTTTCCCCAGCTTGTAGATGACTTCGAAAAAATGCGGCTTGTCCTGTAAACCCTTAATGTGGACGGGAATGTCGGGATCGATGCCAACGTATCCGAGCATCGCGGCGTCGATGGATTGTGAATTGGCCGCCAGAACCCCGATTTTGCCCTTCTTGCCGAGCATCAGGGCGGTCATGGGGATTTGGCATAGCGCCGACAACAGGGACGGGATCTCGAACGCGTCGGCGAAATCCTTTTGGAAAAGTCCCATGAAGCCGCACCCGCCGGTCAGCGCCGAAACGCCGGCGTTGACCAACTTTCTGCCCGCCTCCAGCATCGGCTCGCGGAGACTCAGATCATGCTTGCCCAACCGCTCGAAGGTCACGCCCTCCGCCTTCTGAAACACGATTGGATAGGGAAATTCGGGCCACATGGTTTTCGCCGAACTGCCCACCAGAGAGCGATCGACGACGTCCAGGGTGATCATGCCAATTTTTTTCGCGGATTCTTTCATGCTTTCATCCTCCAGGAAAGGCGGCCTGCCGCCGTATTGCGCTTCGGAATCGCTTCGAGCCATATTTCCGTGGCTCGTCGTCTCAGGTGGCCGTCAGGCCACCGTCGACCGAAACGATTGCGCCGGTCATGAAGGCGTTGCCGTCCCATGCCATGAAGAGGATGGCGTTGGCTATCTCTTCAGGCGTGCCGGCGCGACCGATGGGCAGCAGGTTCACGAACCTCTGCCTCGCCGCGTCCGGATCGGGGCTGGCCTGGAATCTGCGGTCCAGGGCAGGGGTCATGGTGGTGCCGGGGCAGATGCAATTGACGCGGATATTGTCCCGGGCGTAATCGGCCGCCATCGCCCGGGTGAGCGACACCACCGCCCCCTTTGAGGAAGAATAGCCGGCGCGATCCCGCACGCCCATGAGGGCGGACGAGGAGCCGCTGTTGACGATGACGCCGCCGCCCTGCGCCAGCATCTGCCTGACCGCATGCTGCGAAAGGAGAAAGATCCCTTTGACGTTCACCGCCATGGTCCGGTCGAAATCCTCTTCCGTCATGTTGTCGACGCGCCCGGGAAAGACAACGCCGGCGTTGTTGATCAGCACGTCCAGCCGGCCGAATGTCTTGACGGTTTCATCGACAACCCGCTTGGCGTCGGTGGCCATAGACACGTCGCCTCGGACGAAGAGGACCTTGCCGTTCCCGGCCGCCTTCACCGTCTCCAGGGTATCATTGTCGCGCACGTCGTTCAGGACGACATTGGCGCCCGCTTTGGCAAACTGGATCGCGGTGACATGCCCGATGCCGGCGCCGGCGCCGGTTACCACAACCGTCTTGTTTGAGAAGTCCATGCCGTGTTTCCTTTCATGGCGCGAGTGCCAACGACAAACCGAAACAACTCTTCACGCCCGCCTTCCCTGGAAGCTGCGTATTCGATAGATGTCCGGAAAAGTCGCGAAAACGTCGAATATACTGAAGCGTGCTGAAAATTCGGTTTTTCAATCCCATATCCTTAATGCGCGCTTCAGGCTTGGGATTGACGTTTCCCGAAAATTAAAATGAGTCTGGTACACGTTTATCACCCGCATTTTTTCGGGTGACTTCCTGAAATGCGGTAACGGGGGTATGAACGGAGAATGATACGGTTATGAAAAAAGCGCTACTTCGCGTCGGGTTTCGGCGCGGGTTTTCCCAGTGCCCGGTGCAGGGGCACTATCTCCATCCAGTATCCGTCCGGATCCTTGATGAAATAGACGCCGCGTTTCGGACTTTCCAGACAGACGACGCCCAGCTCCTTGTGATAGGCGAGGGCGGCGTCGAAATCGTCGGGTGCAAAGCCGATGTGGGGAATAAAGCCGAACCGCTCCTCGTTTTCGCCGGGCCGGTAGGGGGCGTGATCCTTGTACCAGGTGAGCTCGAGGCGGTGTCCGCCCTCCTCGATTTCCAGGAAGGCGAGGCGGAAGCTCCCGTCGGCGCCGTCGAAGCGCCTGGCCACTTTGAACCCCAGTGCCTTTTCGTAGAAGGCGACGCTTTTTTCCAGATCGGCGACGGTGATGTTGGTGTGGATTGGCTGGAATTTCATGCGGTTTTCCTCGTAGCGGCGACATCCGGAAACGCTCCGGAGCGGACGGCGTCTTCGACAAGGTGCCTTTTCGGCGACAGAGGAACGCTTCAGGCCAGAGCCCACGCCTCCTGCACAACCCGCTTACAATTGGCGATGATGAGCCCGGAGGTCTCCCCGGCCAGGAGCGGACGGACCTCGGCACTGAGCACGGGGCGCTTTTCGGGGCCGATGAGCCCCTCGCCCTTCAGGACGCGGAAGAAATTGCTGACCATCGGCATGTCGACTTCCCCGTCTTCCACCCCGAAGCGCGGCTGCAAATCGCCGTAGACGGGATGCAGGCGGTTGCGCATGACGCAGTTGCCGATGTGAAACGCCTTCAGGTAGGGTTTGAGCTTGGGGATGGTGTCCTCCGGCTTCTCGCGGAGGAGGGGATAGTGGGAGAGATCGGTCAGCAGACCGAAGTTGGCGTGGGCGGCGGAGAGCTCCTTGGCGATATCCAGCGCGTCGTCGCAGGGGCCGATGAGGGATTCCTTGTCGATGTCGCGATCGAAGATCTTCAGAGTGACCAAGGGATCGCCCATTTTCCTGGCCTGTTCGAGGATTTTGTGCATGGAGTCGACGAGCAGCTTTTTTCCCTCCTCCCGTTTCTCCGGGCCGGGGTCCTTGCCGGCGGGAACGCGGACGGAACGGGCGCCGAGATCGTGCGCCTCCTTCAGGCAATTGAAAACGGCGTTGATCGCCTTCTGTCTTTCGCCCTTGTCGAGGTGATTGAGACTGAGCTTGGCGGGGAAGAGAGTGGGCTGACAACCATAGGCGACTTCGATTTTCGATATTGCCAGGACCCGGGCCGCTTCCGATCGCTGCAGCACATCCTTGATCGCCCCGACCTCGACTGCGGTGAAAAAGGCGTCTTCGCACAGCTTGGTCAGGGTTTCGACTACCGGGCCGGTGCCGTTGGCACATTCGGGAAAGGCCTTGAAGTGGACGATACCGAATTTCAAGTATTCGTAGATGGATGCCTGCATTATTTGTTTCCCCCTATCAGTTTGCCTTCCTCATCGTTCAAAGTCGGATAGTTAATAATAACCCTCTCGCGGCTCCCGGAAAGGCGATTCGCCATCGCAGAGGCGGTTACACAAAAAACCACACGCCCAGGGTAATGGGATGATCACGCAATGGCCAAGGCCATTTTGAGACAACAACAAAATTGGACTGTAACAACCGGACAGATGCACTTATAAAGTGCTACTCTATATAAAATAGAACATTACGGGAAAAAGAAAATGGGATTAAAGGGTGATTTCATTGAAATCGTTTTCGTAACAAATTTTACACCAAGAAATTGTTTTTGAGGAAGCAATCAAAAAATACAAACTACGAATAACAAAGGTAGTGTACATTCTCTCCGCCATTTTGTCAAATGGAAATATGTAAAAATCCGGCCGGTTTCTCCGTCCTCGCCCCCTGTTTGCAAGTGATCATGAATTTTTCTGACCCATTCCGCTTGTTTTGTTGGTGTCGCATATAATGCTTTAACCAGCAGGGTTGGGTTCCCGGGTAAGGTGGGGAATACAGATCATGCATTCGGTGGATGTTTAAAGGAAATCAAATAAACCGCCGTTTGATTTCCTTTAAAGTTTCCGGGATTCCTTGACCGGGCTTCCCCAAACAGGGAACCTCCAAAAAAGGTTCCCGCCCCCTTCGGGCCTCGGGCAGGATCCGCCGGGACTTCCGTTCCTTTTTTTCGGAAAGGGAACGGAGATGCCCATTGCTATCCGCGTTGCGCCGGGGATAATTGTCGATTGAGTCATTGAAATATCATTGTTCATTGTTAATTGTTAATTCAAACAAAGTGCTACGGAGAGCCTCATGAGCGAACACTACATCGGTGTGGATCTCGGCGGCACCAACCTGCGCGCCGCCGTCCTGGACTCGGAGCACCGCATTGTATCCCGATTCGAATGTCCGACCCGCGCGGTCGAGGGGGCGGACGCGGTCATCGGCCGGCTGGCCGAAGGGATGGAGAAGGCGGTGGCCGAGTCGGGCGTTTCCCGCGACCATATCGGCGCCGCCTGCATCGGCGTGCCTGGCCCCATCGATCAGCGGAAAGGCATTGTCCATTCCACCCCGAACATGACGGGTTGGGGTCACGTTCCCCTGGGCGACATCATGACCCGGCGCACCGGCTTTCCGACCTTTATCGAAAACGACGCCAACTGCGCCGGCTGGGGCGAATTCGTCGCCGGCGCCGGCCGGGGCGTCAAGCACATGATGATGGTCACCCTCGGCACCGGCATCGGCGGCGCCATCATCCTGGACGGCAGGCTCCACATCGGGCGCGACGGCGCCGCCGGCGAACTCGGCCATGTCTGCATCGTCGACGGCGGCCGCCCCTGCGGCTGCGGCGCCCGGGGCTGCGTCGAAGCCTACGCCTCCGCCACCGCCGTCGTCGCCCGGTTCAAGGAGCTGCTGGACGACGGCTGGCATTCGCCCTTGGCGGGCAAGCGCGATTTCCTCACCAGCTACGACATTTTCACCGCCGCCGGGGCCGGCGATCCGGTCGCGCTCCGCATTGTCGAGCAGACCGGCCATTACCTCGGCGTCATGGCTTCGGCGGTGGCCGAACTCCTGAACCCGGAGCGCTGCGTCGTTTCGGGCGGCATGATCCAGGCGGGCGAAACCTTGTTCTCCGCCATCCGCAACACCTGCCTCAACCGGAACGGCCACCCCGGCCGCACCATGGAAATCATCCCCGCCGCGCTCGGGCCGAACGCGGGGCTGGTGGGGGCGGCGGATTACGCGAGGGAGAGAATTTCAAATTAGAATTCACAATTCACAATCCACAATTATCCTTTGCATAATGCGGTTTTCGAAAGATAATTGTGAATTGTGATTTGTGAATCGTTAATTTAAAAAACGACAACACTTGCAAGAAAGGAACCCCATGAAAGCCTTGGTAATGAACCAGTACAACCATCTGGAGATCGAAGATTTTCCCATGCCGAAATACGGCGACGACGATGTGCTGGTCAGGGTCAAGGCGTGCGCCATCTGCGGTTCCGACGTCCACGGTTTCGACGGCAGCACCGGCCGCCGCATTCCGCCCCTCGTCATGGGCCACGAGGCCAGCGGCGTTATCGAGCAGCTCGGCAAAAACGTGAGCGGCTACAAGGCGGGCGACCGGGTGACCTTCGATTCGACCATATTCTGCGGCACCTGCCATTTCTGCCGTTTGGGCGACATCAACCTGTGCGACAACCGCATGGTTCTCGGCGTGTCCTGCGGCGATTACCGCCTGCACGGCGCCTTCGCCGAATACGTCGCGATTCCCAAACACATTCTCTACCGCATCCCCGAATCGGTGACCTTCGAGCAGGCCGCCATGGTCGAGCCGCTGTCGGTGGCGTTCCATGCGCTCCGCCGCTCGCCGGTGTCCCTCAACAAGACGGCGGTGGTGGTCGGCGCCGGCATGATCGGGCTTCTCGTTATCCAGCTTCTCAAGGCGGCCGGCTGCGGCAAAATCGTCGCCGTCGACATGGTGGACAACAAGCTGGAACTGGCGAAGAAGTTCGGCGCCCACGTCGGCCTCCGATCCGACCGGGACAACGTGGCCGAGGAGGTGAAAAAGCTGACCGAAGGGCGCGGCGCCGATGTCGCCTTCGAAGTGGTGGGCATGACGCCGACCTTGAAGTTGGCGCTGGATTCGGTCCGCAAGGGCGGTTCGGTGACGCTGGTCGGCAATTTGCAGCCGTCGGTCGATTTCCCGCTCCAGTGGGTGGTGACGCGGCAGATCAGCGTGTACGGTTCCTGCGCCTCGTGCGGCGAATACCCCGACTGCCTCGATCTCATCGGCGGCGGCAAGGTGGACGTCGACTCCTTCATTAGCGCCGTCGCCCCCCTCGAGGAAGGCCCGTCGTGGTTCAAGCGGCTGTATGCCGGCGAGGCGGGATTGTTGAAGGTAATTCTGAAACCGTAAATGCGCAATTCACAATTCACGATTCACGATTCACAATTAAACCGCACCCTTTCCATATGCCAGGGATGCGGTTTAATTGTGAATCGTGAATTGTGCATTGTGAATTGGTTATCTGAACGAATCCTTCGAAATGGTGAACCCCGCCACCAGCGCCACCGCTCCGCACAGGATGAACGGCGTGAAGGCGGCGGCGTAGGATTGCGCCGCGCCCCATTTATGCAGTTCGCCGAGATCGAGGAGCCAGCCGCTGATGATTTGCATCGCCGCGCCGCCGAGGAAGGCGGCGCAGCCGAACACGCCGCCGGTTATGCCGGTCATCCGGGTGCCGAACAGGCAGCGGGCGGCCGCGTAGATGCAGGCGTTGGGGGAATTGAGGGCAAGGCCGATGGCGAGCATGAGCACGATCAGTTCGGCATAGGCCATGGTGTCGATGCGCCAGATCATGTAGGCCGACACCAGCATGGTGAGGGCGCCGGCCGCTCCCACCGGCACCCGGTAGGAGCGCAGATATTTGTCGCTGATGGCCGATACCGTCGGCGTGCCGATGATGAAGCCGAACGCGACCAGCGAGGTGATGACGCCGGCGTCGCCGTGCGGCATGCGGTAGACCCGCTCCAGATACGGCACCGCCCACAATCCGCAAAAAGCGAAATACATGCCCGGCAGCGAGGTGAACCAGACAATCATGCGCCAGAAATCGCGGTTGCGCGACACTTCCTTGACGCCCTGCCACATGGACGCCAGCCCCATGTCGCCCCGTCGCACCCCGCCGGCGCCGGCCAGTTCCGGCACATCGTCCGGCGGCCAGTCGCGGACGGCCAGGAAGATGGCCGCCGCGTAGGCAAGCGTCAACAGGGCGATGAGGGCGAACACGGTGCGCCAGCCCCAGGCGGCGCTCAGATAGGACAGGGGGCCGATGCCGATCAGCGTGCCGAGGCCGCCGATGGCGAAATAGACGGCGCACACCCGGGAATAGGCGGACGGCGCGTACCAGCGGCCGAACAGGGTGAAGGCGGAGGTCATGCTTGCCGCCATGCCGAAGCCGCTCATCGCCCGCCCGAGCGCGGCGGTTTCGAACGACGACGACCAGGCGAACAACAGTCCGCCCGCCCCCGATATGGCGTAGAGGACGGTCAGCGTTTTCCGCGGCCCCAGCCAGGCCGCCACCACGCCGGACACCAGCATGACGGCGGCGTAGGCGTAGAGGTAGGCGGAGCCGAGCCAGCCCATGCGCACCGGCGTCAGATCCATGTCCCGCATGATGTCGTTGGCGACGGTGGTCATGACGACGCCGTGGAGGAAAACAAGCTGGTAGACAAGGGACAAGACCACGAACATGAAGCGGCGGCGAAGCGAGAAAGGCATAGGTGTCCCGATTTCCGAAAAAAAAACGTTTACTCCGGACTGTATACCCAAAGTGGATTTGGTATACAATTCGACGGGCATGATCATAGCGCAATCGCTTGCGCTGTCAATCGGCCGGCGCCAGAAAATCCCGGCAAAGCGTCGCCGGCCGGTTTTCATCGAAGCGCCGGACGGGCAATTGCCTCCTTCCGATTGACACGCCAGCCCTCCATCCCTACCCTTAATCGTATGAAACGCTTATTCGGCCTGATGGACGACGGAAAAAGGCGCTACCTCGCCATCTCCCTCGCGACCGGGACGATGGATATCCTCATCGCCTTGTTATTGCTGCA
This sequence comes from Planctomycetota bacterium, assembly GCA_031547475.1. GTDB lineage: Bacteria > Planctomycetota > SZUA-567 > SZUA-567 > SZUA-567 > JAJBSZ01. The sequence continues at coordinate 5,792 of JAVBRW010000237.1, read as the reverse complement.
TCTCCGCTTTTCCATGCCGTTCAGTCTCGGCGTGTCCATTGTCGTCGCCGGCATTGTCGCCTATTTCGCGCTCGAATGGTGGGTGTTCAGGCGTCGCGGCATGGGAATGTCGTGGAGGCGCATGGCGGGATCGGGGCTGGTCGAATTGGGGACCTATCTCATCCGGGTGGCGGTTCTGTGGCTGTTCAAGCGGTTTTTTCCCGGCAGTGAAATACTCGATCATCTCATCGGGCTGGCGGTGGCGTACGCGGTCGCGTTCGTGTTCGGCTATGTGGCGCGGAGCAGGTTCGTCTTCGATTAGGATACGTGTCGAACCATTACGTCGGCCGGACGATTCGCGCCTTCGCCCGGAGGTTCCGGAAGCGGGCGAGCAGGTTTTGCGCCTCGTCCAGGGAAATGTTTTTGGCCACGCACAGGCCGAGGCCCAGGCATTTGTCCCGCGCCTCGTCCTCGCCGATGCCCATTATTTCCGAAATCATTTTCACCACCTGGGCGTCCTTGGTCCTGGACACCACCACGGAAAACCCGCCCGGTTTCATGAACGACGCCAGGCCCGCCGAGGTGCGGGAGGTTCCCGCGCCTTTCTTCATTTCCGTTTCCCTGCCCGGGCTGCGGGCGGGCGGAGGAGCGGGCGGCTGCTGGTCGCCCTGGCCGCCGTAATCCATCCAGAACCCGGTATCGCCCGCCTCGAGCGACCGGAGGGACGCATAGTTGGAATCGGCCGAGACCAGCGGCTTGACGCCCGAGAACAGCGGATCCTTGTCGCTGGCGGAAAGAAGGCGCCGGGACCCGCCGGTCTTCTGTTCCCCGACGCCGGCGGGAGCCGCCTTCATGCCGGATGCGTCGCGGGTGATCCGGAGAAGCCCGCCGCACAGCGGGCAACTCATATCGTGGCTTTCCTGGCGGTTCTCGAACTCGGACAGTTCGCGGCCGTAGATGCGGGGCTGGCGCGGCCATTGCAGGCGGGACACTTTGGCCGAATCCTTTTCGTCCGCCAGCCGGAGCGTCATCCCTTCCGGCAGGCTGGAGGCGAGTTCCTCGAGAACGGCTTCGCCCTGCGTTTTGGCGAGATCGGACAGGAGGATGATGGGGCCGGACGCGACTATGCCCCGGGTCGAACCGGGCGGCAGGGAGAAACAGCCCGACAGGAAAAGGGCCGCTTCGGGCTGCCGCTCGTACGGGACCTTTTCCAGAATGATTTGGTAGCTTTCCTTGTCCGCCATCGTTTTTCCCTTCGGGCGCCGGGCGTTGACGCGAATGCCAAACCCGCGCCCGCGCGCTTTTCCCGACGCAATCCACTATACCGTGTGCCGGCGTCGCGTCAAGCGGGCGCGCCTTTCCCGTGGCGCCCGCCGGCCGATTCGCAATCGCGAACTTGCGCGTGCCGGCGGGCTTGAGTATAATGCCCTCTTGTCTCCGGTCACTGCCTGACGGTCGGAAGTCGAGGGTGTTCTTGTTTTGGAGAAAACGTGCTCGGCAAAAAAGGAAAGCTGCTGGTGGTCGCCTTGTTCGCCCTGCTGGTCTACGGGACCGGCCAGGCGAGGCTGGTGCTGGACGACATTGTCGCCGGATTCCGCAACGATTTTCGCGAAATGCTGTATCTTCCCCGGGGCATGGGCCTGAAAATCCTCGCCTGCGGCTTCGACGCGCCGCTGGCCGACGCCCTGTTCATCAAAGGCATGATCTACTACGCCGAATCGTTCCAGGCCGCCAACGCCGCCAATGCCGACCAGGTCAAGGATGCCAGCCGCACGTATACCTATGAACTGTTCGACGTCATCACCGATCTCAGCCCCCGGTTCACCCGGGCCTACCAGATGGGCGCGCTGTTCCTCACCGCCTCCGCCTCCTACAAAACCAATCTCGACGGCGTCCGTCTGCTGCAAAAGGGTGTGGACAAGGCGGCCGGGGAGGAAAAGGAAGGCCACCCGATTGTGCCGGACGGGCGCTGGCTGTTCCACACCCTCATGGCCAACGCGTACGAAATGAATATCCAGACCCGTCTGCGGCGCGACGGCGATATGGCGGGCGCGGTCGAGGCGAAGAAAAAGGCGGGCGAGGAATTCCGTCTTGCCGCCGCCTCGCCCAACGCGCCGGAATACATCCGTCTTGCCGCCGCCGGTTACCAGAGTTCGCTGACCGGGCAGGGCGATGCGGAGAACTCGCTCGCGGCGGTCCAGGCGGTGTGGATGTACCTGTACGATCAGGCCAAGATACGGGGCGACAAGGACGTCATGTCCGATCTCGAAGGTCGAATCAAGGAACTGGGCGACACCCTTTCCGCCATCCACAATACCAGGGAGCTGGAAAAGCGACTGAGCGCCGCCGGCCGCGCCTATTTCGCCCGTGCGAAACACGAACCGGCGGGGGCGGCGGATTTGGTCAAGGCGGGATTGATTTCCGCCGTTCCGAACGGCCCGTTGGGAAACGAAAAAGAGCCTGATCAATGGCTTGCTCTGCCGGACGGCACGTTCAAGAGCAAAATACTCGCCGCGATAACGACGCAAAATCATCTGGACGCGCTTTTCAGCGCAAGCGTCGATTACCGGCGCGGCACCGGCAAAGGTCCGCAAAGCCTGCGGGAGCTGATCGACGGCAAATACCTGGAAGCAATTCCCGAGCCGCCGTTGAAAGCGCTCGGTCAGGAATATCTCCCCAATCCCAAAACCGGCGTGTTTGAAAGCCGCATGCCGGAAGGCCCCGAGCTCCCGCCCGACAGGAAGTAAAACACATCATGGCCGAATCGTCACCCGCTCCGCGCTGGCTTCTGGCGCTGGAAAGTTCCACCCCCAACGGCGGCGCCGCGCTGCTCCGCGACGGGGAAATCGTCGATATCGCCCGTTTGGACGAAGGCTTGCGCCACGGCCGCGAACTTATGCCCGCCGCCGCCGGCCTGTTGGAACGGCGGGGAATGGCGCCCCGGGATTTGTGGGCGGTTGCCGTTTCCCGCGGTCCCGGTTCCTATACCGGCACCCGGGTCGGGGTGATGTCGGCCAAGGCGCTGGCGTTCGGCCTCGGCTGCCGGCTGGGCGCGGTGTCAAGCCTTGCCGCGCTGGCGTCGAGCCAGGAGGTGGAAGGGCTGGCGAAGGACGGCGAACTCGTCATGGTGATCCAGGACGCCCGCCGTGACGAGGTCTACGCCGGTCTGTACCGTTTACGGGGAGGCGATGCCGAAACGGTTATGCCCGACGCCGCCATGGCTCCGGAAGAGGCTCGGGACTGTTTGGCCGAATGCCTTCGGCAGGGCGAAAACGTTCGCCTCGCCGGTTCCGGTTTCGCCACCTACGCCGGGCTGTTCGCTTCTTTTGGCGGGGACCGGGCGGCGCCCGGAGCGATCAACCCGGGAGCGGTCGGCCTTCTCGCCTGGCGGCAGTTATTGCGGGACGTTTCTGCCGATCCGCTGGTTTTGCAGCCCGAATATCTTCGCCGCGACGCCGGACACGACTGGCGCCACGATATTTTAATCCAGTAATTCCGAGTTTGTTTTTTCTGCCTTGAAAATATGTATCTCAAATAAAATAAACGTGTTATGTCGTGTCGAATAAGGTTCTTCATCCCTGTTTTTCTTCAACTTTTTCCGGTTTTCCGTCGATAAAGCTTATGACTGCCCTTGGACGCGGCATGTTTCGGGCCGTATGGCAATGTATTTGCATTGTGTTCCAAGGTTGAATCGCCATTGTGTGTCACAACCGCCGATACCATGCGCGGAGGAATATACCATGGGTCTATCGCAAAGCCTGTACACCGGTTGGACCGGTATGGCGACGCATCAGCGCTGCCTCGACAACACCGGCAACAATTTGGCCAACATCAATACCGTCGGGTTCAAGAAAAGCGATTTCTACTTTTCCAACCTGTTCAACCAGGCGCTGAACGGCGGCAATTTTCCGGCCAACGATATTCGCGGCAGCGTCAATCCGAAAACGGTCGGCGTCGGCGTCACCACCGGCGCCATCACCAACAATTTCAAGCAGGCGCCCATCGAGTCGACCGGCAACCCCCTCGACGTCGCCATCAACGGCGGCGGTTTTTTCCTGGCCGGCACCCCGTCCGGAATCGCCCTTACCCGGAACGGTTCGTTCTACATCGACCAGACCATAAGCCCGCAGCGGCGCATGCTGTGTGTCGGTGACGGCCTGCCGGTCCAGGGCTGGATGGCGAACGAGGGCGTCGTCACCCCCACCACCACGGTGGGAAACATCTATCTCCCCGCCATCGGCGATTTGCTGCCGGGCAAAACCACGACCAAGGTCGATTTGACCGGCGTTTTGCCCACCAACACCTCGTCGAGCGATTTCAACGGCCGCGTCACCAGCGAAGTGGATCTCAAGGGCAACTTGTCCGCCGGCAACAACACGTTGACCACCCACATCTACGCCCCCGTCACCCAGACCGACGGCGGTTCCGCCACCAAGAAGGATGTGGTAGAGGAAATCAAGGTCCAGATCGCCTTTTCCGGCCCGACCCAGTCGCCCGACGGCACGCTGAACAACTGGACCTGGACGATGGAAACGGTGGACTGGCCCAATGCCGGCGATCCGCCCGTGCAGATCTATCCGCCCCCGAGCGATCCGTCCTTCAGCCAGGGAACTGTGAGTTTTTACGCCGAGTCCAACCTGACGACCGGCAAGGGCGAGGGCGAGGCCGCCACCCATACCGTCAAGCCCGGTTCGACGAAGGTGACGACCCAGACGACGGACGCGCAGGGAAACATCGTCACCACCTCTTTCAACGTGCCGGGCGATTTCACCGTCGACACGTCCCGCCTGACCACTCTGCCGGACGCGCCGGGCGGCAACGCGCTGGAGACCTGGTCGGTCAACGGCAACCCCAAGGGGACCATGGCCCGCACCATAACCGTCTACGACGAATACACCGATTTCGTCACCGCCACCGACGCCAGCGGCAACGCCGCCGTTTCGCCGGCCCGCCGGGTCGAGGCGCGGGAGGATACGCTTATTTTCAAGCAGACCGAGTCGGACGACGCGGGCAGGACGTGGAGCTGGAGCTCGTCGGTCAACGGCGACAGCGGCACGCTCCGCTTCAACACGATTGGCGATCTCGTCTCGACCACCGGCAACACCGGCGACATCCAGTACAATTTCTCCGATATGCGGAACATCAACTACGCCGGCTCCGTGCAGATCGCCGCGCAGGACGGCTACCGCGACGGCAACCTCGAGTACATTTCCATCGATCAGTACGGGAAGCTTTTCGGACACTATTCGAACGATGTCACGGAAGTGCTGGCGCAGCTCGCCATGGGCACCGTCCCGAACCCGAGCGGCATGGCGGGCGTGTCGGGAACGCTGTTCTATCCCGACGTCGCTTCGGGGGACTTGATGATCGGGACGGCCGGCGACGCCGGCGGATCGAGTTCCGGCCTCGCCCCCATCGGCGCCGGATCGCTGGTGACCTCCAGCCTGGAGTCGTCGAACGTGGATTTGTCGCAGGAATTCAGCACGCTCATCACCACCGAGCGCGGCTATCAGTTGAACGGCAAAATTGTCACCACCTCGGATGAAATGCTCCAGACGGCGCTGGGGCTGAAACGGTAAGACCGTCAGAGGCATGATCATGGTTGTTGCATTTGAATTGTTTTGCCGGATACCGCGGGGTATAATACTGACAGATGGTAATGGTAGGTAACCTGCTGGAGAACCGGTTATGAGCTCGACAGCGACAAAGAATGTGGTGCGAACTGCTTCCGGAAGCCTGTTAACCGTGGAGCCGGGGACGGAGCGCCCCGTTTCCATCGCCGAAATGCTGAAACGTCGGGATGCCTGGCTTGC
>JAVBRW010000389.1:0-4683 GCA_031547475.1 Planctomycetota bacterium | reverse complement strand
GTGTTTCTCGGTCAGGCAGGCGCCGGACGGCCCGCCGATCTGCACCGCCTTGAACTTGGCGCCGCCGCGCATGCCGCCGCCGACGTCGTAGATGATTTCCCTGAGGGTCGCGCCCATCGGCACTTCGATAAGGCCGGTGTTTTCGATGTTGCCGGTGAGGGAAAACGTCTTGGTGCCCGGGCTGGAGGCAGTCCCGATGCCGAGGAAATAGTCGGCGCCCTTTTCGATGATTATGGGCACGGTGGCGAAGGTTTCGACGTTGTTCAACACGGTCGGTTTTTCCCACAAGCCCTGTTCCACCGTGCGGGGCGGCTTGACGCGGGGCATGCCGCGCTTGCCTTCGATGGAGGCGGTGAGGGCCGAGCCTTCGCCGCAGACAAAGGCGCCGGCGCCCCGGCAGATGCGGATGTGGAACGAGAAGTCGCTGCCGAGTATGTTGTCGCCAAGAATGCCGAGTTCTTCCGCCTGCCGGATGGCGATTTTCAAACGGGCGACGGCCAGCGGGTATTCGGCGCGCACGTAGATGTAGCCTTCGTCCGAGCCGCAGGCGATGCCGGCGATGATCATGCCTTCCAGCACGCGGTGCGGGTCGGAGCCCATCATGCTGTTGTCCATGAAGGCGCCCGGATCGCCTTCGTCGCCGTTGCAGACGATGTAGCGCTTTTTCTCCTTCTGGCGGCGGACCTGCTCCCACTTGCGGCCGGTCTTGAAACCGCCGCCGCCGCGCCCGCGAAGGTTCGATTTGGAAATCTCGTGGACGATGGCGTCGGAGCTCATGTCGAACAGCGCCTTCTCGAGCGCCTGGTAGCCGCCGACCGCCAGGTATTCCTGGATCGAGGTGGGGTCGATATGGCCGCAGTTCTCGAGCGTGACGCGCTGCTGGCGCTGGTAGAACGGAATTTCGTCCTGGCGCTGGCACAATTGGCCGCCCCGGTTGTAGGCGAGGCGCTCGATATGCTTGCCTTCGCGGACGGTCTTGTCGATGATTTCGGCGCAGTCCTCGGGCTGGACGCGGGTGTAGAGACAGCCTTCCGGCTCGATGCGGACGAGGACTCCGAGTTCGCACAGGCCGTGACAGCCGCTGTTCTTGAGGCCGATGGCGCCGTGATCGTGCTCGCCGTCTTCCATGAAGCGGAGCGAGTACGGGAGGTTCCGTTCCTTGATGGCGGCGAGGAAGGCGTCGTAGACGGCCTGGGCGCCGCAGGACACGCAGTTGGCGCCGGCGCAGACGAGGATTTTCTTTTCCTGCGCCTTGAGGGCGTCGCGGCATTCTTTCCGGAACGCAATGAGGTCTTGCCTGTTTTTAAGCGACATCGTTCTGCTCCCCCGCGCGCAATTGTTTGATAAGTTCGGACGCTTTTTCCGGCGTCATGGCCGGGTGCGCCTTTTCGTTGACGGTGATGACCGGGGCGAGGCCGCAGGCGCCGAGGCAGGACACCGTTTCCACCGTAAACAGCAGGTCGTCGGTGGTGACCTTGGTCTTGGACAGGCCGAGCTCCTGGCGGAAGCGGTCGAGAATGGGGACCGACTTTCTGACGTGGCAGGCGGTGCCGTCGCAAATCTTGATCACGTACTTCCCCTTCGGTTCGAGGGAGAAGTTTTCGTAAAAGGTGGCGACGGAGTAGATGCGCGCCTCGCTCAGCCCGAGCTTTTTCGACAGGCGGGGGAATGCTTCCCGGGGGATGTAGCGATAGTGTTCCTGTACTTCCTGGAGGATGGCGATGACGGCGCTTTTGTTGTTGCCGTGCGCCTGGGCTATGCCGTCCACCTCGCTGTAATCGAACTTGCTGTCCATGCCTCGACCTTTCTTGCGTGCGTTGCCGGGGAGATGCGTCCGTTCCCGAAAAAATCCCGTTATTTCACCAGGCTGATCCTGACCGAAGTGGTGGGATCGACCATTTTTCTTTGAATGAGATCCATGAACGCGCCGACGTCGAGGCCCTGGTAGAGCTTTCCGTCGACGGTGACGTTCGGCCCGTCTCCGCAGCGGTTGTCGCAGCGGGCGCCGACAAGGGAGATGCGTTCCTGCCAGCCGTTCAGTTCAATCGCCTGTTCGAGCGATTCGAGCAGGCGGTTGTTGCCTCTGGCAAAGCAGGAGCTGCCCATGCAGAGGGAGACGTCCACAACGGTAGGCATAGCGTACATTCCTTTGTTCCTTAAAAATGCCGATGTTTGCACAGTTTAAATCAAAATAGATATAAATATATTTATCTCTAATTAAGCACATGCCTTTCCCAACTTTCACAAAATAGTTTTTGCCGTGTCGGGGGAATCAGGCGAATGCTGAATCAATATAAATATATTTATCCTTATTTGAGGCGATAGTCAAGGATAAAATATAAATATATCTATCTTTATTTGCAATTGATTACAACTGCTTGTATTGCTGAAGTTATGACGTAGCAAGCCACTAGGGGTGTTGAATTTTTTAGAAAAATGCTTTAGCCTGTTTGGTCGGACCATACCTCTTTGCCACTTCGTTTGCTTGATGAATGGTGATTGGAATCGATGTTTTTTCGATTTTGTCGCCAATTTTAGGTGAGAAAAACCCGGCTTTCGAGATTGACTTTACTTGAAGAAAATGCTCGCCATCACATATGCAATCGAGATACAATGCCAAAATGTATGAAGCGGAATTACCTGTCGGTATGGAACCTAAAATCCTGAAATCCGAAGCGGATTATGAAGAGGCGCTTGTCGAACTGCACAAGCACCTGCATGCCATCCCCGGCACGCCCGAAGCGGATCGTCTGGAAATGTGGGCAAAGCTGGTCGAGGACTATGAAAACATCCATTATCCAATCGCGCCACCCGATACGATTGGCTATCTGCTAGGATGAAACACCCGCCAATTTTTTATAGTACTCCGCGAACTCCATGTCCGCACCCATCACGTGTTCCTTGAGCCAGGCCACCGCCGTGCGGTTGACCTTCAGCAGGGTGATCAGGTTATAGCCGGAAGCGTTGTATTCATCCTTCAGCCTCAGGAAGGCGGCGGTGAAGTCGTCGTGCATCTTCTTGTGGGCTTTCGCCTTGGGATAGCCGGTTTTCGCGTGGAGCACCTCTTCGGTGGCGAAATGCCGAACCACGTAATTTTCGAGAAACCGGAGGGTCTCCACCACCCGTTCCGGCTTGTCGCTGCTCAGGAGATAGTCGACCTGGCGAAACAACTCCTTGTGCTGCGTGTCTACGGCGGGGATGCCGCCCTCCATGGCTTTGGTCCAGAGCATGTGCCTGCCTTTCGTTAATCGTACGCAATCACAGTCCCGCGGTCGACAACGCCCGGAGAGACGGATGAAGAGGAAACGTGTGCCAATCCTATAGTATCTATCACAGGAAAAATATTTTCAGGCGAAAAATCCGCACGTTCCGTAGTGGTGCCGGGCAGGAGGACCAATTCCGGTCCGGATAACGATCCGGAATCGAGCCATCCCGGAGGTTTCTCCCCGCGCTTCCGGTGCATTCTCTTGCCAACCGATTTTTTTTCGGGATAATGGTATACGATCCGGAACCGCTTTTTTTTCGTAAACGTCTGTCGACAGAGAGCCGACGCCATGCAAACGCCCGCAGCCAACCCGGCCGCCCCCGACATCGAATCCACCGCATTCCGCGTGCTGGTCGCCATCAGCCTGTGTCATTTTCTCAACGACACCACCCAGGCGCTTCTGGTGCCGACCTATCCTTTGATCAAGGAGGCGTATAAGCTCAATTTCACCCAAATCGGCCTCCTGACCCTGACCTACCAGTTGACCGCCTCGCTTCTGCAACCGCTGGTCGGCTATTGCGCGGACAAACGGCCCATGCCGTTTTCGCTGCCCATCGGCATGGCGTTCACCCTGGCCGGAATCGTCATGATCGGCATGGCGCCGTCCTATGGCTGGCTGACTCTGGGGGCGATGCTTTTGGGCACCGGCTCCTCCGTGTTCCACCCGGAATCGTCCCGCATGGCGCGCATGGCCTCGGGCGGAAAGTTCGGCCTGGCGCAATCCATCTTCCAGGTCGGCGGCAACGCCGGCAGTTCGTGCGGCCCGCTCCTGGCCGCGGCAATCATCATCCCAAAAGGCCAGTACGTCATGAGCTGGTTCGCCGTCCTGCCCCTCGCCGCCATCTTTGTGCTGCTGATGGTGAGCGGCTGGGCCAAGCGGCGCATCCGGACCGCCAACCCGAAAATCGTCGTCAACCGCACCAGCCCGGTGTCGCGGAACACCGTCATCGCCACCATCGGCATCCTGCTCATTCTCATTTTTTCGAAATATTTCTATATCGCGAGCATCAGCAGCTACTTCATTTTCTATCTGCAGGGCAAGTTCGGCATATCCGTGCAGGACGCGCAGATCCGGCTGTTCTTTTTCCTCGGCGCCATGGCGGCGGGAACGCTTCTCGGCGGGCCCATAGGCGATCGCATCGGCCGCAAGTACGTCATCTGGATTTCCATTCTCGGCGTCGCGCCGTTCACCCTCGCCATGCCGCATCTGAACCTGTTCTGGACAAGCGTGTTCGTGACCATCACCGGTTTCATCCTCGCCTCCGCCTTTTCCGCCATCGTCGTGTTCGCGCAGGAGCTGATGCCGGGCCGGGTCGGGCTGGTGGCGGGCCTGTTTTTCGGCTTTTCCTTCGGCCTGGGCGGGCTCGGCGCCGCCGTCCTGGGGAAGGTGGCGGACGATTACGGGATAAATTTCGTCT
>JAVBRW010000283.1:0-2889 GCA_031547475.1 Planctomycetota bacterium | reverse complement strand
GCCGCCCATGCCCTCGAAGGAGGAGCCCACGTCCAGCGCCGCCAGGATCATGAACACCCTGGCCAGGGTCAGCGCCCCCGCCCAGAGCAGGAAGTCGCCCTGGAAAAGGAAGACCGCCCCGCCGCCTCCCAGCGGCGTCAGGAGCGCCGCCGCCAGGACGCCTCCGAGAACCATGGTCGGGCAGGCGCGGAACACCCAGCCCGCCGTCGTGCTGTAGGTCAGGTCCTTGGACGCCAGCTTGCGGAGGTCGTAATAAACCTGCAGGAGCGGCGGCCCCCGGCGGCCGCCGAATTTGGCTTTGACCCGGTTCACCACGCCGAGGAACAGCGGGCAGAGAACCAGGGCGGCCAGGAACATGCCTAGATTCGGAAGCGTCAGGCTCATGGTTTCACAGCTTCCACAGCAACAGGATCACCAACACCGCCGCCATATACAATAAATACAGTTGCACCCGCCCCGCCTGGAGGACCCGCACCCGCGCCGCCAGCCTGGACACCACGGCGAACAGCTGGCTGTAGCCCCAGGCGCGATCGACGCCGGGCGGGGACGAGGAGAAGGACGCCCCGTCCGGGAAGATTCCCCTCGGCGGCGTTTCCCTGTCCTCCACCGCGACGCAGGACTGGAAGTTCTCGGCCAGGGGACGGGAGAAGGAGGTGGCGGTGTATTGCATCCGGTTGTCGGGCGCTGCGTAGCCGCAGTCCCAGGTCGGGGCCGAGGCCCTGGCCTTGCCCCGGATCAGGAGCAGCCGGATCAGGAACGCCAGCCCCAGGCATCCGGCCAGGAGCCAGGAGCCGAGATAGGCTGAATACAGGGGGTTGCCGCCGTGCGCCGCCAGCCACAGTTCGAGATCCATGATGCCGGTGGGGGACTGCCGCCAGAGCTTGACCAACGCTTCCGCTGTCGGCCGGATGAACCGGAGGACGGTGGGCGAGGCCGCCGCCGCGAATATCGCCGCCGCGGCCAGAACCAGGTGCGGGAACAGGTACAGGCGGCGTTCCGGCGCGCCGGAGGCGGCGCCGGGCCCGCGGGGATTGCCGAGGAAGATGAAGCCGAAGGCCTTGACATAGGCCGCCGCCGCCAGGCCGCCCACCACCGCCAGGAGGATGACCGCGATGACCATGGCGGCCGCGACGACGCTGGCGGGTTGATGGCCGGTCGCCCCCTTGTAGGCGGACATGAGGAGGAGGAATTCGCTGGCGAAGCCGTTCAGGGGCGGAATGGCCGCCGCGCCCAGCCCGCCGACGAGGAACAGACCTCCGGTCAGCGGCAGGCGGACGAGAAGCCCGCCCATGCGATCCAGCATCCGGGTCCCGGCGCGCGCATACACCGAACCGGCCGCCAGGAAAAGGAGGGCCTTCGACAGCGAATGGTTCAGCATGTGGAAGATGGCGGCGGCGAAGCCAAGGAAGGACACCGCCCCGCTGCCGGTTGCGGCGCCGAGAAGCCCCAGGCCGATCCCGGCCGCCATCAGGCCGTAGTTTTCGACCGAGGACCAGGCGAGGAGCCGCGACAGGTCGCGGGCCGCCATGGCGCGGGCGGCGCCGAGGACGCCGGACAGGAGGCCGGAGAAAAGGAGCAGGAAGCCCCACCAGGCCGGCGGCGACGATTCGCCCCCGAGCAGGTAGAGGACGCGGAGCAGCCCGTAGACGCCGAGATTGCCAATAACCCCCGACAGGAGCGCCCCGACGTGGGCGGGCGACTGGGGATAGCTTTCGGGATACCAGGCGTGGAAGGGGGCGAGGCCCATCTTGCCGCCGAAGCCGACATAGGCGAGGAGGAAGACGGCGGTGAGGGAGACGCCGGCCGACTTGAATGCCGAGAAGTCGAAGCTGCCGCCGGCCGATCCCAAAAGCGCGAACATGGCGAAGAGGCAGGCGCCGCCGAGGTGTCCGGCGGTCAGGTACACCCAGCCGCCGCTCCGCGCGCCGCGTTCGCGCTGGTCGTTCTCGACCAGGAGGAAGGAGGCGACGGTCATCGTTTCCCACGCGAAGAGGAAGAGGACGGCGTTTCTCGCCGTCAGCGCCAGCGCGGCCGAGGCCAGGGTGACGGTGAGGAAGAGCCAGTGCTCTCGGGGGCGGTTGGCGGCGTAGTCGCCGGGCAGGCGGCGCAGAGCCGCCAGCGCGATCATGGCGCCGACGAGGAAGACGGGCGCGAGGAACAGGGCCGACAGGGAGTCGACGCCGAGGGCGAGGGAGGCGAAGGGGGCGTTCCAGATTTCCCTGCGGCTCTCGAATTGGCGGAGGAACAGGCAGTTGCCGACGCTCCACAGGCCGAGGCCCGCCGCGGCCAGGCAGCCGCCGGCCCCGAACATGGCGGTCATGTCGGTCTTGCCCCGGATGAACCAGGCGGAAAAGCCCGATACGGCCAGGATGAGGATGGCCCAGGAAAGATGTTCCACGACTGTCGTCCCCGCCTCGCAGGCGAATTCAACAAAAGCCGGTAGATATCAAAAAACCTTCCCTTCCGCTTCTGAAAGCGAAAGGGAAGGAAATTATAACAGGCGAATTGTTTCCGGCCAGCGTTATTTCATTTCAGCCTGGTGGTGGACATGCCGGCGGGGACGAAGGCCTGGAGGTGCTGCCAGGTCACCCTGCCCACGATGCCGTCGGCCTTGATGCCTTGGCTGCGCTGGAAGGAGCTGATGGCGGCGCGGGTGGCGGGGCCGACCTTGCCGTCGACGGCGCCCTTGTAGTGTCCCGCTTCCTTCAACGCGGCCTGGACGGTGCGGGCCGGAACGGGAACGCGGATGATGTTGCCGGAGGACGAACCGCCGGTGGGTGCCGGTGCGGACAGTTGTCTTTCGGTGAGCTGGCGTTGGCGGCTCGTGTAGGCGATGGCTTCGAGTTCTTCGCGTTTGCTCCCGCCGCGGGGGGAGTAGTAGTCCGATTC
>JAVBRW010000296.1:0-3713 GCA_031547475.1 Planctomycetota bacterium | reverse complement strand
TGGATGATGTTTTGCATAAAAATCCTCTTCTTGGAATTTAAGATTGCAGATTGTAGATTTAAGATTTATTTCTTCCCGAAACGGCTGCAAGGAAATAAATCTTAAATCTACAATCTGCAATCTTAAATGGCTTGTCCGTATGTAAATCGCCTCTCATAGCACCGCACTGGCGTGGCGGCTCGCGTGGCACTGCAAATTGACCGCCACCGGGAGCGCGGTGATGTGGCAGGGATAGTATTCGATATGCACGGCGAGAGCGGTGATTCTGCCGCCCATCCCGAGCGGACCGATACCGAGGTTGTTGATCCGTTCCAGCAGCTCATCCTCCATGCGGGCGTAGCGCGGGTTCGGGTTATAGGAACCGATGGGGCGGAGAAGCGCGCGCTTGGCCATCCACACGCACCAGTCCATGGTGCCGCCAACGCCGACGCCGACAATGACCGGCGGGCAGGTTTTGCCGCCCGCGTCGTCCACCGTGCGCATGACAAAATCCTTGACCCCCTCCTCCCCGACCGCCGGCACCAGGGTGGAAAAGGCGCCCATGTTTTCGCTGCCGCCGCCCTTCGGCATGACGGTGATATGCACCTTGTCGCCGGGGACGATTTCGGTGTGGAGAATGGCGGGGGTGTTGTCGCCGGTGTTGACGCGATCGAGCGGATCGCGGACCATCGACTTCCGGAGATAGCCTTCGGCGTAGCCTTTCCGCACGCCGTCGTCGACCGCTTCCGCCAGCGGCTTGCCGGTCCACGACACTTCCTGCCCGATCTCCATGACGACGACGCACGAGCCGGTGTCGTGGCAGCAGGCGATCTGCTCCTTCTTCGCGTATTCGGCGTTCCGGATCAGCAGATCGATGGTGTCCCTGCCGTAGGGCGATTCCTCTTTCCCGTAGGCTGCCTTGAGCGCGCCCATGAAATTGTCGTCCAGTTCGTAGCACGCTTTCATGCACAATTGCGCGATGACCGGTACCACTTGCGAGGTGTCGATGCTTCTTGCCATGCCTTTGCTCCTTCCGCTTGTTCGATGGTTGCACAGTTTTGATTCGGCCATGATAGTCGGGACGGTTCGGGTGATGCAACGATAATTCCGGATTGTATACGAATCTCGCGCCGGGGCGAACGAAAGCGCGGCCGAAACAGGGTTCGGCCTCGCTCTATTTTCTTGTTCGATGTGCCAATGGCGTTCTATTTCGCCGCGCCCTTGTAATATTCGTCGATGGCGGCGAAGAAGGCGTCGATGTTCGCCCACGGCGACAGGGGCGGAATATCGCAGCCGGACGAGATGGACCAGTTCGGGTACTTGCTGCAGCGCTTCAGCAACGCGAGGACGGCCTCGCGCATCTTCTCCGGCGTGCCGAGGCGGAACAGGCTGGCCGGGTCGATGTTGCCCATGACCAGGACGTCCTTGGGCGCCGCCTTCAAGAAGTCCTCGATATCGATGGCGTTGCCGACGTGGTAGCCGTCGGCCTTGAAGCTCATCAGGGTCGGGACGAGCGGTATGGTATTGCCGCAGTTGTGGTACATGAAAAGGAAATCGTCGGTGCGGACGGCGTCGGCGATTTGCTTGACGTACCGGGAGGAGAACTCGTCGCACAGCTCCGGAGACAGCAAACCGGCGGCCGGCTCGGCCATGACCACGCCGTGGGCGCCCGCCTTTTTGAATTCGTTGATATAGCCGGTGACGAACTCGGCCGTCTTGGCCAGCGTCTTGTGGACCATGTCCGGCTCTTCGTAGCAGTTGACCATGATCTCGGTCATTTCCATCAGGCGGCCAGCCAGCGAGAACGGGCCGATGACGCCGGCGAACACCGGCCGGTCGGTAATCATTTCCGTCGCCTTTTTGATCGCCTGGATGTACAGGCCGGTGCGGCCGCTGGTGGGGGCGGGAACTTTCAGCTTGTCGGCGTCGGCTTCGTTGTTCAGAAGGCGGCCGGTGACGCTGGGCACCTCGTCGTCCGATACGGCGATGGTGCAGCCGAACGCTTCGGCCTCGACCGACAAATCCATCATGCTGACCGAGGCGGCGGTCGGGCAGCGGTCGGCCACCATTTTCATGCCTTTGGCCTGGATGTCGCTGTCCGACACCAAAGTTTTAACGCTGATGTTCATGAGGGAAATGGCGGGGAAGGAAAGGATCGGCATGGACCGCTTCGGGCCGGCCTTGAGTTGCTCCGCTTTCCAGTTCTTCATGTTCATGCTTGATTCTCCTGGTTTTTTGTCAGTATATTCCCAAAGAAAAAAGAATTGTTTCCCTCATGTTCGTCATTAACAGCATACACCGCCGCCGGTGGTTCGTATTGTATGGATGTGAAATTTCATGGTAATTTGATGCTTGATTTTTCCGAGCGATGCAATGCGGGCGGTTTTCCGGAGGGCGGCTTGACAATGCATAATGCATACTTCATAATTGAGCGAAGTTTTGCAAACCGGGCATTCAAACCGCCGAATGCCTGGTTTGCAAAAATCAAAACCTTTGTGGTGCGGACAAAAACGATTTTTGCATAATGGCGATTGGCGGTTTAATCGCCATTATGCAAAACTTCGGTCAATTATGCATTGAAACGGAGTTCCCATGACCAAACACCACGATCTCGCCCTCACCCTCGCCCTGGCGGCGGACGAAGCCGCCCCGTTCATGGCCGCCGCCGACGGCGGCCGGCGGAACGCCGCCTTGCTGGCGATGGCGCAGTTGCTGCAGAAACGCGCCAAAGACATATTGTCGGCAAACAAGGCGGATGTCGCGGCCGCCAAGAAGGACGGTCTGCCGAAAGCGATGTGCGATCGCCTCGCCCTCGACGCCAAGCGGCTGGACGATATGGCGAAAAGCATCGAGCAGGTGGCGGCCCTCCCCGATCCGGTCGGACAAATCCTGGACGGCTGCGTGCGGCCGAACGGACTCCGAATCAGCCGCGTCCGCACGCCCCTCGGCGCCGTCCTCATGATTTACGAAGCCAGGCCCAACGTCACCACCGACGCCGCCAGCCTGTGCATCAAGTCCGGCAACTCCTGCGTCCTGCGGGGCGGCAAGGAAGCGTTGGCCACCAATCTGAAACTGGGCGAGATCATTTCCGAAGCGCTCCAATCCTCCGGCCTGCCGCCCCGCGCCGTGCAGGTGGTGGACACGCCGGACCGCGAACTTGTCCCCGCCCTGCTGGCCATGGACAAGCACATCGATCTCGTGGTTCCCCGGGGCGGCAAGAGCCTGGTGGAAACGGTCATGCAGCACAGTCGCATTCCCGTGCTGAAGCATCTGGACGGCGTCTGCCACACCTATGTCGACGCGTCCGCCGATCCCGACATGGCGGAGACGGTGGTGGTGAACGCCAAGACCAACCGCCCCTCGACCTGCAACGCGACCGAGACGCTCCTCGTCCACAAGGACATCGCCGACCTGTTCCTGCCGCGCTGCCTGAACGCGCTGGCCAAGGCGTGCGTGGAAATTCGCGGCGACGCCGGGACCAGGGAGATCGCCGACAAGGTGGGGATCAGCATTCTCGAAGCGACGGACGACGACTGGAAGGCCGAATACAACGCGATGATCCTGGCGGTCAAGGTGGTGGCCGATCTCCCGTCCGCCATCGCCCACATCAACACCTACGGCTCGAAACATACCGACGCCATCATCACCGGCTGCCTGGCCTCGGCCGAGCGCTTCAAGCTCGAAGTCGATTCGTCGTCGGTGATGGTGAACGCCTCCACCCGCTTCGCCGACGG
>JAVBRW010000068.1:0-5413 GCA_031547475.1 Planctomycetota bacterium | reverse complement strand
TGCCGCCTGTCCGACTACGGCATCGAGCGCCCCTACGCCGTTCCCTACACCCAGGCGCAGGTGGACGCGGCGTTCAAAAAGGCGCGCGGCGGCGTTTCGCTGGCCGGCGACGAACTGGAGCAGTACCGTTCCGCCATTCTCCACGATCTGCTGGTCATGGACGCCAGGCAGGACTGGACGCAGCAGCTCCACTTCGGCGCCAAGCGGAACAACAGCGCCCGCGCCCTCAAGCTCCGGGGCCCCAACACCGGCTACGACTGCATCGGCGATTTCCCCATCTGCGACGCGCTGGTGGCGCTCTTCTCCCGCCTCGACAGCGAAAACAGCCTGACCCGCACCATCATCTATGTCCTGAACCCGAACGACAACGACATGATCGCCTCCATCATCGGCTCCTACCAGGAGGGCGGCACGCCGGGCAAGATGCAGTTCGGCACCGCCTGGTGGCATAACGATCACAAGGACGGCATGCTGAAACAAATGACCGCCCTCGCCTCCATCGGCCTGCTGTCCCGCTTCGTCGGCATGCTGACCGATTCCCGCAGCTTCCTGTCCTACCCCAGGCACGAATATTTCCGCCGCCTCCTCTGCCTCAAGCTGGGGAGCGAGATGGACGCGGGCGAAATCCCGATGGACTTCGATCTGGTGGGGAAGATTGTCCAGGACGTTTGCTACAACAATGCGGTCAACTATTTCAAAATGGGCGTGTGAATCCGAAGTTTTGCGAATTGGGCGTTCAAACCGCCGAACGCCCAATTCGTAAAAATCAAAACCCTTGTGGCACAGGTGAAAACGATTTATACAGAATGGCGACTGGCGGTTCAGTCGCCATTCTGCATAAATTCGGCTAAAATCCATGTATTCCCAACCCCAACATCTGGCTGACAATATTGAACCTTCCCGCCACCCGCGAGCAGCCGGCTTCGATGAACGCGGCCTGATCCTCAAGCGAGGCGACGCCGCCGCTGGCCTTGATCTTGACTCTGCCCTTGGCGGTCTCGCGAATCAGGGCGATATCGTGGAGCGTGGCTTTGCCTTCGGCGAAACCGGTGCAGGTCTTGATGAAGTCGGCGCCGACGGTGCAGGCGATTTCCACCGCCGCCCGCTTGTCCTCGTCCGAGAGGAAGCCGACTTCGAGAATCACCTTGCAGGTCACGCCGCCGGCGTGGGCCGCGTCGACCACGGTGCGGATGTCGTTTTCGACATATTTGTAATCCTTGTCCACCAGACGGCCGACGTTCAGCACCATGTCGACTTCGCGGGCGCCGTCCTCGAGCGCTTTCAGGACTTCCGCCTTCTTCACCTCGGTCGCGTGCCCGCCGGACGGAAATCCGCACGGCAGCTGCGCCGCCACGCCGGACCCCTTGAGCTGTTCCGCCGCCAGGGCGATATAGGACGGGAACACCGCCACCGCCGCCATTTTGTACTGCTTCGCCTCGACGCACGCCTTGACGACCTGCGCCCTGGTCGCGTTGGCGATCAACGCGGCGGAATAGTCGATGCAGGAGCAGATTTTCCGGATGGCTTCCACATCCTCCGCACTGTTGGTGAACAATTTCATGCCGGTTCTCCTTTTCCCTTGTAGGTTATTTTTTCAAGCCTCGCTTGAACTCATCGAGAGATTTGCAGGTTGCGGCAAGCGCGGTCAGCGAATCGAGAACCACCCAGTTCGTTTGGCTCGATACCGCTTTTTTCACCCGCGCGGAAAGCGGGCCAAAACGCGATTCCAGAACAGTGATAATCGCTTCCGCCTTGCCTTCCGTACGGCCTTCCGCCTTGCCTTCCGCCTTGCCTTCCATCCGCCCTCTTTTAAGACCTTCGAGCATCAATTCATCCGCCGAAGTCATAGCCATTGCTTCCGCCTCCTTTTTACCGAATATCTTGCCGAATGAATGGATATAAAATTCCTTGATGTTCCTGAACTTGAGTTGCGTGGATGCATAGCGAAGCAGCGCCGACATCCAGATCCGCGCCCGCTTGTCGCCCTTCGCTTCGACCAGCGTTTCAGTAATACTGTCAATTCGTTCGGGCAATGTACCCGCGCTGGCGGCTTGCAACGCTTTCAACAATGCCCGCAATGCGGGCAGGCCGTGTATCGACTCCTCCGGCATTGCAGCCAAGTCTATCAGAAACAGGGGAAATTTCAAAACATCCGGATCGACCCCCGGCATTTTCGCAAGCAAATCCGGCATGCGGGGCATATCGGCCCACCGAGTTTTCCCATGGTACAGCACCACCGCCACCGGATAGGGAAACTCCTCCAACCTGCCGCCGTCACACGATTCCAGCATTTTCTCGTACGCGTTGACGATATAACGCAGAAGGCGGAAACCGATCAGGCGATCCTTTTTCGACTGGTGCTCGAAAAAAACGAACACTTCCGAGCGACGCTTGCTGTTCTTGAACGTGGTGGAAAAGCGCAGATCGCCGATGTACTCGGACAACGTCTCGTCCACGTCGGCGGTGGCCTCGCATTTCAGGTTGTCCAGGTCCAAAAAGTCGACAAGATCGGAATCGACATAATTCCGCAATAAATCGGCGGTCAAATCCTCGGACGTGAGGAAGTGCCGCGCCAGCGTGTCGTGAGGGTGCGATACAATGCGTTTCGCCATGACGCAATCCTATTTTTTCCCGCCGAAAATTCCGCCCAAAATGCCCCGGATGAGACTGCGGCCCACCTGGTTGGCAATGTTCCGGGTAATGCTTTGCTGCGTCTTTTTGGCCAAATCGCCCACCATGCCGCCGAACATGCCCTGATCCTTCGGCGCATTCTTGGCGGCGCGGGCGGCTTCCTTCGCCTGTTCCGCCTCGAGTTTGGCCTGTTCCTTCGCCTGCTTGGCCACCGTCTCGTCCTGCGTTTTTTGCAAAACGCGGCCGGTCAGGATTTCGTAGGCGGATTCGCGATCGATCATTTTTTCATACTGCCCGTACAAAAACGATTTCTGGATGGCGGATTGGCGCTCGGCCGGCGACAACGGCCCGATGCGGCTTTCCGGCGGCAGCATGAACGCCCGCTCCACCACGCACGGCACGCCCTTGGCGTCGAGGCAGGAGACAAGCGCTTCGCCCACCCCGAGCGCGGTGATGACCTCCTCCGTTTTGAAGGCGGGGTTGGGCCGGAAGGCGCTGGCCGCCGCTTTCACCGCCTTTTGCTCGGCCGGCGTGTAGGCGCGGAGCGCGTGCTGGATGCGGTTCCCGAGCTGGGCGAGGACGGTCTCTGGAATGTCGGCCGGGTTCTGGGTTATGAAATAGACGCCGACGCCTTTCGACCGGATCAGCCGCACCACCTGTTCGATACGCTCCAGCAGCACTTTCGGCGCGTCGTTGAAAATGAGGTGCGCCTCGTCGAAAAACAGGACAAGCTTCGGCATTTCCAGATCGCCCACCTCCGGCAGGTTTTCGA
Organism: Planctomycetota bacterium; assembly: GCA_031547475.1. Lineage (GTDB taxonomy): Bacteria > Planctomycetota > SZUA-567 > SZUA-567 > SZUA-567 > JAJBSZ01. Next base: position 2,010 of record JAVBRW010000068.1, on the reverse strand, counting down.
ACATTTCCGACAAGAGCCAGAGAAGGAACGAAGCGTAAATGCGGGGCGACTGCATGAGGCGATCCGCCGCCAGCAGGTTGACGACGCCCCTGCCTTCGCTCCGCCGCAGAAGATCGTGGAAATCGAGGGCGGACTCGCCGAAGAACACGTCGCCGCCCTGCTCCTCCAGCGTCAGCAGGCCGCGCTGGATGGCGCCGAGGGTGGTGGTGGACAGGTTGCCGTAGCCGGCAATATAGTCTTTCCGGTTGTCGGACACGTACTCCGTCATTTTGCGGAGATCCTTGAGATCGAGCAAAAGCAGCCCGTTGTCGTCGGCGATGCGGAACAGGAGCTGCAGGACGCCGGTCTGGGTGTCGTTCAGATCGAGGATGCGGGACAGGAGGAGCGGCCCCATTTCGGAAATGGTGGTGCGGAGCGGGTGGCCGTCCTTGCCGAAAATGTCCCACAGGCAGATCGGCGCGCCCCGCAACTGGAACCCTTCCGCCGCCAAGCCCATTTTCCCGATGCGCTCCTCGACTTTCGGATTGCCGCCGCCGGCCTGGCTTATGCCGGAAACATCCCCTTTGATGTCGGTGATGAACACCGGCACGCCAAGGGCGGACAGCGATTCCGCCACCACCTGAAGGGATACGGTTTTTCCCGTGCCGGTGGCGCCGGTGATCAGCCCGTGGCGGTTCGCCATGCGGGGCAGAATGCCGATGAACGATGCGTCCGATTTGGCGATAAGCAGTTGTCCGTTTTTGTCCAGCATGACGGTTGTCCTCTCCTGGGGGAATGATACATGCAACTCGAGGCGGATTTTATCATATCGCGGCATAATGGCAACGCTGAAACGGACTGTGGGTTATTTCCTTGACACAACCCCTCCACGGATAAATCATAGACTGGTTGTCGCGTCCGGGGCCGCGCTCCGGATGCATTCTTTTTTGTTTTCGAATACAGCGCCGAGGCTAAGAATCATGTCAAACAAGGAAACGGTCGATTGCACTTTCCACCCGGCCAGCGCGCCGGATTATCTTCCCCTGCCCCAACTGCGCGCGCTGCAGCTTGCGCGCCTCAAGGAAGCGGTCGCGCGCGCCTATCACGGCCAGAACCGGAAAATCCTGAAAGAGCGCATGGACGCGCTGAAGGTAAAGCCCGAGGATATCCGCAGCCTCGACGACATCCGCCGCCTGCCCTTCTTCCTCAAGGCGGATCTCCGCGACACCTATCCCTTCGGCATGTTCGCCGTGCCGCAGGAAAAGGTCGTCCGGCTCCACGCCTCGAGCGGCACCACCGGGAAGCCGATCGTCGTCGGCTACACCCGGAAGGATATCGAAGTATGGTCGGACGCCATGCGCCGCTCGCTCCTCGCCTGCGGTTTGTGCGAATCGGACGTCGTCCAGGTGTCGTACGGCTACGGCCTGTTCACCGGCGGCCTCGGCGCCCATTACGGCGGCGAATGCCTGGGCGCCACCGTCATCCCGACCTCCGGCGGCAACACCGAGCGCCAGATCATGGTCATGCAGGATTTCGGCGTCACCGCCATCTGCTGCACGCCGAGCTATTTCACCCATCTCGCCGAAAAGGCGGCGGATTTCGGCGTCGATGTCAAAAAGACGAAACTGCGGGTCGGCGTGTTCGGCGCCGAGCCGTGGACGGAAGCCATGCGCCACAAAATCCAGGAAGACACCGGCATCCGGGCCCACGACATCTACGGCCTGTCCGAAATCATCGGCCCCGGCGTCGCCATCGAGTGCCGGGAACAATCCGGCCTCCATGTGCTGGAAGACTACTTCTACCCCGAAATCATCGATCCCGAAACCGGCGAAGTGCTGCCGGACGGCGAGGAAGGCGAACTCGTCCTCACCACGCTCTGCAAAGAGGCGATTCCCATGATCCGCTACCGGACGCGGGACATCACCTCCCTCATGCCGGAGCGCTGCGCCTGCGGCCGCACCGTGCGCCGCATCCGCCGCATCGGCCGCCGGTCGGACGACATGATGATTATCCGCGGCGTCAACGTCTACC
>JAVBRW010000265.1:0-9131 GCA_031547475.1 Planctomycetota bacterium | reverse complement strand
CTGATCGACCGGGAAGTGGGTGCCGTGAATGGTACCGGGGTTCAACTTGACGAAGACGCCCTTGGGAACGAGAAAGGCGGTCAGGTTGCCCTCGGTGAATTCGCGGCTGGCGCGGCCGACATAGATGATGCAGTCGCCGTCCAGGGGCATGAGGCCCTCGGCGGTGACCTTGTGGTATTCGAGCGCGGCGACGATGGGCTCCCGCTTTTTGACCTTTGAGATGCAGACGGAGGGCAGGGTGGAGGTGGAGAGGCTCATTGCCACCAGGTCGGGGTAGAAGCCGGATTCTCCCGGAGGCGAGCGACGGAGGTGCTCGATGTCGTAGAGATCCTGGTAGCAGCCAAAGGGCTGAAACGCGACGGGAGAGAGCGGTTGGACGGTGATTGTTTTCATGGCAATCCATTCCTTGCGTGCGAAGAAAGCCGGGCACCGGAAGCGGAGCGAGGGGAAGAAAGCCGTATCAAGGTGAAGGGAAGTATTCGTGAGTTATATTTCCAGCATAATGCCCCGGATCGAGTTAGTCAACTTGATTATCTAACAAAAGTATCTTTTTTAAGAAAGAATTTGTTAAACTGCTGAAAATGCGGTATGAATAGAATAGAGGGCTTTTTTTGCAGTATAATTCCCATGGACGCTACTCTACTGTAATCGTCTGTTATTTAACGAGATGCCGGAAGAATTGATTGCGGCGCCTTCTTGCTCCATCGCGCGGCCCTGGTTTGATACTGCAAACGTCTCACATATCTTGGGTTTGGTTCGATAGGAATGTTGTTTAACCAGCGTCTTGCCCTGTTCTGTCCCCGGAGAATCGTATGAGCGCGAGCGAACGCCGAAAGCAGATGAAGACAAGCAACAAGCCGAAAAACATAAAGTACCACAACCAGAAGCTCATCCTTTCCATGCTTCGACAGACCGAAACGCTGTCGGTGGCCGATATCGCCCGACGCGCGAAATTGAGCAAAACCACCATCAACAAGGTCATGAACGAGTTCGACGCCAAGGACCTCGTCGTCATGGCCGGAAAGGGCGCCTCCAGCGTCGTCGGCGGCAAAAAGCCGGAGCGTTTCGCCTTCAACGCCTCCTATTCCCACGTCATCGCCCTCACGGTTGGCAAGGACAGGATTCTCGGGGCGCTTTCCGATCTCAAATGTAAACTGCTGCACCAGCGCTCGGCCGAATGCGGCCTCCAGGTCACCTACGAGCAGGCGCTCGCCGCCATGGCCGACATGATTCAGGGCCTTCTCGCCGACGCCAACCTGCCGCCGGATCGCCTCTGCGGCATCGTGCTCGGCTGCGAAGGCATCATCGACGCCGACAGGGGGGCCATCTACTATTCGATGCACCACATGTGGGGCGGCAACCTCCCCTTGGGCGCGGACCTCGCCCGGTTATTGCCCTTCCCCGTCAAAATCCGGGTGAACAACAACGTCCGCCTGGCGGGCTACGCCCACCTCATCCTCAACCCCGACCAATACGGCACCATCGTCGTCATCAGTTCGGCTCAGTCCGCCGGCGGCTGCATCATCGAGGCGCAGGAGCTGGTCCACGGCGACAACGGCTTTGTCGGCGAGTTCGGCCATATGGTTCTGGAACCCTATTCGGACGTCAGGTGCAATTGCGGCGGCTACGGTTGTTTCGGCGCCCTCGTGACGCCCGAGCTCGTTCTCGCCGCCGCCTACAAGCGCTACGCCGAATACCAGCGCTCGGCAATCTATCCCGCCGCCCGCGACCGCCTTTTGGACATCAACGACGTTTTCCGCGCTGCCAACGCCGGCGACGATTTCGCCCGCTCCCTTCTCGACCGGGTGCTCCACTACTTTTCCATCCTTATCCACAATATCGTGCTGCTGCGCGATCCGGCCAAGGTCATCATCCAGGGCGTCTATTCACGGGCCGGCGACTACTTTCTCGACACGCTGCGCAAGAAGGTCGCCGCCTTCCCCTTCTACAAGATGGAGCGGAAGCTGCCCATCTCCTACTCGTCCATCACCGAATTCAATCCCTATCTGGTCGGCGCGGTCTATTTCGGAGTGGACGAGTTCCTGAGCGGCAACGGGCTTTACGATTGACAGCTTCGGCCCTGAGGGTGAATCCATGGGAAATCCCATCAAGGTGGGCTTGGCAGGTTTTGGAAAGTCGGCGCGGGTGTTCCACGCGCCGCTGGTCGCGGTTGTGGACGGCCTGGTCCTGCACGCGATTTACGAGCGTCGGCCCGGCTCCGCCTCCGCCCTCTATCCGGAGGCTGCGGTCGTTCGGGATTTCGAAGCGCTGCTCGCGAGCGGCATCGATCTGCTTGTCGTCTGCACGCCGAACGACAGCCACTTCGACTTCGCCAAGCGGGCGATGCTCGCGGGCAAGCATGTCGTGGTGGAAAAGCCGCTGTCCGAAACCGCCGCCCAGGCGGACGAATTGATCGACTGCGCCACGCGGGCCGGCGTTCTCCTCTCCGCCTACCAGAACCGGCGCTGGGACGGCGGCTTCCTGACCGCCAAAAAGCTGATGCGCGCAGGGGCTTTGGGCGAGGTGGTCGACTATGAGGCCCGGTTCGACCGTTACGCCCTCCGGCCGAGCGCAAAGGCGTGGAAGGAAACGGCAGATATCGGCGTCAGCGTCGTCTATGATCTCGGCGTCCACCTGACGGATCAGGCCGTCGATCTCTTCGGCATGCCCCTGGCGGTTCAGGCCGATTATCGCATCCAGCGCAGGGATTCGCTCCGGGTGGACAACGCGCAGATCAATCTTTATTACGACAGGGTGAAGGCGGCGCTGTCCATGGGGCAGATCGTCCGCGAGCCGGGGCCGTCGCTCTGTGTCCACGGCACGCTCGGCTCCTATGTCAAACACGGAATGGATCGGCAGGAAGCGCTCCTGGAGTCGGGAGTTCTCCCCCGCGGCGCCTGGTGTGCGGACCTGAAGGAGAACTGGGGCGTCTTGCATACCGAGGTCGGCGGCGTCGCGTTGCGCGGCGCGACGGAGACGGAGCTTGGCGATTACCCCGCCTATTACCGGAATATCCGCGACGCCTTGCGCGGCAAGGCGGAACTCATCGTCCGGCCGGAGCAGGCGCGGGACGTCCTCGCCGTCCTCGAGGCCGCGACGGAAAGCGCGCGCACGGGCAGAAAAATCGCCCTTGACGCAGCCAAGGGAAAGGCGAATCCATGAGACCGGTAACGCTCTTCGTCGGCGCCTGGGCCGACCTGGGACTGGAGAAATTCGCCGAGACGGCGGCCCGTATCGGCTACCAGGGGGTGGAGCTGAGCTTCCGCCAGGGCATCGTCGACATGGACAGGGCCCTGTCCGACAGCGCTTATCGCGATTCATTTCGCGAACTTCTCGGGCGGCACAACCTCTTTTGCGACTCCATTTCGGCGGCGCAGATTGGCAAGATGGTGGCGGAGACCTACGACCCCGTCTTCGACAGCCGCATTCCTCCCGCCTGTCGCGGCAAGCCGGACGAGGTGCGACGCTGGGCCGTCGACGCCATGACGGCCGCTCCCGCTGCCGCCCGTATGCTTGGCTGCCGCATGGTGCACGCCTTCCTCGGTTCGCCCATATGGCGGTACGTGTATCCCTATCCCCGGCGTCCCGAATCCATGGTCGAGGAAGCCTTCGCCTTTGTCGCCGAGCTGTGGAAGCCCATTCTCGACGAGTTCGAGCGCCAGGGCGTGGCGCTGGCCTTCGAGGTGCATCCAGGTGAAATAGCCTACGATTATTACACGACGGAACGGCTTTTCGCCGCCCTTGACCATCATCCCGCCTTCAAACTGAACTTCGATCCCAGCCACCTGGTTTGGCAGGGAGTCGATCCTGTCCTGTTTCTCCGCGATTTCCGGCGCAGTGTTGTCCACGTCCACATCAAGGATGTGCAGGTGCGCCTCGACGGCAGGGCGTCGATTCTTTCCTCGCACCTGGATTTCGGCGATCGGCGGCGCGGCTGGGATTTCCGCTCGCCCGGACACGGGCAGGTGCCTTTCGAGGAGATCGTTCGCGAACTGAATGCCATCGGCTACGACGGCCCGATTTCGGTGGAATGGGAGGACAACGGCATGGATCGCATGGAGGGCGCCGTCGACGCACTCCGCTTTGTGCAACGCTTGAATTTCAGCCCTTCCGGCATCGAATTCGACCGCTGCCAGGGTCTTTCCACAGGGGGGCGGGCGAACGGCACGGCCGACGTCGAATCGGCTGCAAAAGCTGGAGGAACAGGGTGCTGTCGAAGTCTGACGCGGTGAGGATTTCTGGTTCATGTGGTACATCGATACAGAGAACAAAACCGCGACTTCGCTGCGAGTCAAGGAACCAATGCCGAACATCTTCTTGGCGAACTCGTCCATGTCGTCGCCGACCTGCGAGCCGCTCGGCGAAAACGGCGCGACACGGCCTTGTCTACAGCTCCAGCCGCCCGCCGCACTCGACAACGGCGTTGCGGACCTGACCCGGATCCACATCGCGGAGGCGGCAGTTGCCGGAAGCGGCGAGGGAGGCGGTTATGCCGGCGGCCTGTCCCATCATCGAACTGGTGGTGGTGACGCGGGCGGTGCCGAGAGCGAGCTGATCCACCGAGAAACAGCGGCCGGCGACAAGGAGGTTTTCGCCGTCCCGGCATATGAGACTGCGCAGGGGAATCTGGTAGGGATCGGTGTACATTGTTTTTTGATCGAGGACATAGGCCCGCTTGTCGTCGGTCGAGGTGTGGACGTCCAGGTAGAAGGTGCCTCTGGCAATGGCGTCGTCGAATTCGGCCGAACGTTTTACATCGTCGACGCTCAGGATGTAGTCGCCCACCACCCGGCGGCCTTCCCGGATGCCGATCTGGAAGGAGCATGAATCGAAGGCGACGGGCTGCGACTGTGGCGCGGGGCGTCCCTTTCCGAAGACCAGGTTGCCATTCTCGTCGACCCGGGTGTGATCGAACAGCACGGGCGAATCGGCGCGCTGCATGAATTCGAGGATCTGGAAGCAGCGCCGGCGGGCGTAGATCTCGGCCTCGGACATGCTCTCCGTGTCGGTGGAATCGAAGAAGGGGATCTTTACCTTGACCGACCGGCCGTCGTTGCCGTTGGGCCAGATGGAGACCATGGGCAGTTCTTCCGCCTTTTCAATCCGTTCGAAATAGCCTTCGGGGATCTTCGCCGCCTTGGCGTTCTTTTCGAGATAGCGGACGAAAAACATCATCGACATGGGAAGCTGCAAGCCCTTTTCCGGATCGCCCTTCATGGTCGCGAAGCCCGCGCGGGCGGCGACCTCGCCTTCGCCCGTCGCGTCGATGAAGACCTTGGCGCGCACCGCCTCGAGGCCCGATTTTCCGTGGATGACACATTCGGTTATTCTTCCGGATTCGGAAACGGCGGCCTCGACGAAACGCGCATGCAGCAGAAGCTTGACGCCGTATTTGACGAGCATTTCCTGAAGCACGAACTCGAGGATGCGGTGGTTGAAGGTCCGCGCCTCGCCGATGTCGTGGGCGCGGTAGGGATGGTAGGGCTCAATGGCTTGGAACGCTTCGAGCCGCGCCACGATTTCGTTGAAGATTTTCCCTTGCCCCGACGTCTCGCCGCAAAAACCCGCGACGCCGCCGGCGGTGCAGTTGCCGCCGGTGATGGCGTACTGCTCCACCAGAACCGCCTTCGATCCTCCGGCCGCCGCCGCGCAGGCCGCGCTTACGCCGGCGATGCCGCCGCCGAGAACCAGCACGTCGCATTGGTAGCGAACCGGCACGCTGCGCTTGAGTTGAATCTGCTCCATTGCCATACCCTCCCTGCCGCCGATTCCATCATGGTCTCCACAAAGGCGTGGGCCGCGATTTCCGACGCCGCCCGCACATGGGCGTGCATCTGGAAAAACAAGAGATTGCGCGTTTTTATCCGGTATTGCCGGTAGGTTATGCCGAGCGCGGTGCATTCGAGATGGTGAAAGTACTCATGCGCCAGAAAATGCGCCTCGAGTTCGGACGCGCGCGCGGCGACGCCGCATTCCGACAGCCGGCGAAGGTGTCCGGCTATCGCTTGCGAAAACAGGATTATCGTCCGTTGCTTCGGATAATACTCGCTGAAAAGGATCTGCGCCGGGTTGGCGCATGCCTCCGGAGTCCGGACGACCGCGATGCCCTCGTCGGCGACGATCGACGCGATGTCCGCTCCCTTGCGCCGGAGCGAATCCAGCGCGGCGGCGCGTCCCCTGGCCAGGCAATCGCGCACCAGATCGTATTTTTGCCCGTCGGACAGGAAGCGGCCGGCAGCGTCTGCCGCCAGTTCGCGCCAGGCCAGGCTTTCGCAGCTCTCGCGCATGTACACCGGCCATTCACTCCTTCTTGGCGATGATCAGCGCCTCGACAGTGCCTTCGGGATCGATGCCACGCAAATCGGTCTTGGCCAGGGTGAGAATCTGGGCCTTCTCGATGACGCCGCTGTAATCGAATATCTTGCCGCCGTAGAAAACATAAACGTCCGGCGCAATCATGTTGGCGTCGCCGTAGATGGTCTTGCCGTCGATCGCCTTTTCCAGGTGCTCCAGCGCGTTCTTGCCCGGCGCCTGGAAAAATTGCCCGTCGGCGGCCTGGATGCGGATGACGCCGTCGCGGCCGATGACCAGGTTCCGCGTCGTCGTCGATTTCACCAGGCCGAAGAGCTTCTTCCTCGTCGCGCTTCCGGTGACGAATCGGTATTCGCGGTTGCGGCAGACGATCGCCACGTCGGCGGCGGGGATGGAGAGGGTCCGCGCCGCCAGGTCGAGTATCTCCTCGTCGCCCAGTTCCGCCTGCGAAAGCTCCCTGGCGCGCAGTTCGGTGGTGCCCGCCGCCGTCGCCCGCAGAACGTTCTTTTTAGCGTCCACCTCTATCTGGATGTCGACCGACTCGGGATTCGCGCCCTGGCGGATAGCCGCCTGCAGCGCCTCCTGGCGGATGCTGAGGATGTCGGCCTCGGTCGGGTTGAGGATCGTCCGCTCCACCACGTCGCGGACCATGGCGAGGGCGACGCCGATGGGGGAAATCACCGAGGCGTTCTTGCAGTTGCGGGTGGGCAGCCCCATCATCCCGGCGAGATGCGGCACTATCGCGGCGCAGCCGCCGCCCCCGCCGATCAGAATGACCTGTTCCGGCGGGATTTCGTAATCCTTGATGAGCTGCCGCACCACCGCCTCGTTTTTCCGGTTGGCGACGTCGAGTATTTCGCGGGCGATCTCCTCGACGGATCGCCCCCATTTTTCCGCCAGCGGCCGCAAGGCTCGCCGAACCGATTCCGGATTGCCGTAGGCGTAATCGGCCGGCTTCACATAACCCAGCAGGTTGGCTGCGCAGGTGGTGGTGACGGCGAAGCGTTTGCCGTTGGCGCAGGACACGGCGAGGTAATCGGCCGGATCCCCCGCGCGGGGGCTGAAAAGTTCGATGCGGGGATCGGTTATCTCGTCCGGGGTGGCGAACACGGAGTAATCCAGTTGCGCGATATGGGCGCTCCGCGGCCCCACGTCGGCGACGGCCGCGTCGGCCACGCGCACCATGCTCCCGCCGGCGATGCCCACCGTCCGCACATCCAGAGAGCGCAGGTAGGTCTTGTTGTTGCCGATCTGGGCGTAGTCGATCATGACCTTCCCGTTTTTGATGGCGGAAATGTCGGTGCTGGTGCCGCCGACCTCGAGAAAGATGCCGTTCGACACCTTTTCGTACATCAGTGCGCCGGCGACGCCGGCTGCCGGCCCGGAAAGCATGGTGAGTATGGGCCGCTTCTTGACTTCGTTGATGTCCATGACGCCGCCGTCGCAGCGCATGATCATCAGGGGTTTCCGGATGTCGGCGGCGAGGACGCTGTCGCGGGTCATGTCGGCGGTCTGGATCATCCTGGGGAGGATGCTCGCGTTCACGGCGGCGGTCCGGGTCCGCATTTTCAGCCCGTAGAGCTTGGATATTTCGTGCGTCGCCGTGCCGACCAGCCCCATGTCGACCAGGCAGGCCATCACCTCGTCCTCGTACTCGGGATTGTCCACCGAAAAGGCGCTGGCCGCCACGAAGGCCTCGCACCCCTTGTCGCGAAGGGAACGGATGGCGGCGGCGATGTCCTCCTTGGCATAGTTGGCGGTGTCGATGTGCGCGGAGTCGGACTTGAGGAACTTCTCCTTCGCCAGCTCGATGTCGTCCAACTCGGTGTCGAGGCGCACCTTGATACCGCCCGCGCCGTGTCCGAGGCTGATTATCCCCACGCGGCTGACGTCGCCCTCCAGGAGTGCGTTGGTGGCCTGGGTGGTGCCGTGGGCGATAAAGACGACGTCCTCGGGCCGCACCTTGTATTCCGCCATGATCTTTTTTATGACCTGGATGATACCGTCCGCGACGCCCTGTTTGCTGGTGTGGGTGGTTTGGATTTTGTCGAAGCCGATCAGCGCGTAGGTTTCCGCATCTATCAAGACCGCGTCGGTGAAGGTGCCGCCCACGTCTATTCCGATTCGTACTTTCATGGTGTCAATGTCTCCGTGGCGTTTACTTGACGCGCCGGCGGCGAAGGGCCGGCGCGCGGGAATGCGCCCTACAGGTACATCATCGAGGCGATGACGACTCCGCACGCCGATATCGACCACAGGTAGGGCAGGAGTTTCAGCATTATCTGGTTGACGTCGGCACCCACGTAGTTCGCCACCCAGACGCTGTGGGTATTGGTCGGATCCGATATGCCTTGAATCCGCTCGGAGGAGAGGAAGGCCGCGAACACGGCGTTGGCCGGCAGCGTCCCGAGGCCGATGATGACGGCGGCGAAACCGCTCCCCAGCCCCCACAGGTTCATCGGCCCGCGATAGAGCGACAGCGGCGCGACGAGGATGAAGAAGATGATGTAGCCGGTCGCCGTTGTGGGGATTATGGCCGAAAGCATCGGGTTCAGGCATTCCTTGACGAGGGGATGGGTCAGCGACTTGAGAATCATGCCGATGCCCATGAGCAGGAGGATGGCCGACGCCGAGTTGGCGACGCCCTCGATCCCGGACTTGTTGACGATAGACACGATTTTTCGGAAATCGGACAGGTTCGCAAGCGCCGTAACCATGAAGAGGAACAGCAGGCCGGCGATGAAGGCGACGTTGATGGGCACGCCGAACAGCATGACCAGCACGATGGGCACGATGGGCGTCAGCAGCGACAGGGCGGG
>JAVBRW010000422.1:0-3211 GCA_031547475.1 Planctomycetota bacterium | reverse complement strand
TTCGCAATGCATATTGCAACGCGGCGTAACCTCGTATATCAACGAGTCCTGCCGCCACGTGCGCCGCTTAAGCCAGTTGCGCAACCAGTTCATGCCGCCATTCCTCACAAAGGGAAAACCGCGCAATCGCCCGCAAGCCATCAACAGTATAAACAAAAAAATCGTTCACCGTGGCAAAAAGCCACCCGCCCGCTCTCCATTTATATTACTATAAATAGTCCACAATGCGAATGCAATAACACGGACGAGCTTGTTTTTCTTCACAATTCACGAAAGCAGGGAAAACGGTTTTCAAAAAAACCGGGGAATTGGCTGCGCCACTTTCCAAAAAATTCCCGCCGGATATAATCCCTTTTCTTCAGGCACGAAAGAAGGAGAAGTCATGGAATCGTCATCGCCCCGGTACTTGCGCCTGCGCGACGCCGACAATGTCGCCATCGTCACCAACGACGGCGGGCTCAAGGCGGGAACCCGTTTTCCGGACGGATTGGTCTTGCGGGAAGACACGCCGCAGGCGCACAAGGTCGCGCTGGAGGCGATTCCCAAGGGCGCGCCGGTCGTCCGCTACGGCGTCGCCATCGGCTACGCCCTGGAAGACATTCCCCAAGGCGGCTGGGTCAGCGAGGCGCGCATGCGCATGCCGGAGCCGCCGGATCTCGCCGAACTCGAAAAGCGCCTGGCGCCCCGCCCGCCGCCCGAGCCGGCGCCGCCCCTGACCGGCTACACTTTCCAGGGCTATAAAAACCCGGACGGCTCGGTCGGCGCCCGGAACCTGCTTGCCATCAGCACCACCGTCCAGTGCGCAGCGCCGACCGCCCGCATCGCGGCCGAACGCATCAAAAAGGAACTTCTGCCCCAATACCCGAACGTCGACGGCGTCGTCGCCATCGAGCACGTCTACGGCTGCGGCGTCGCCATCGACGCGCCGGACGCCTACATCCCCATCCGGAGCCTCCAGAACATAACGAAAAACCCCAATTTCGGCTGCCTGCCCCTGCTGGTCGCCCTCGGCTGCGAAAAACTGACGCCCGAGCGTTTCTTTCCCGAAGGCGCACTGGACTGCTCGCCCCTGCGGGGTGTCGATTCCCACATCGTCAGCATGCAGGACGAGGAGCTGATCGGCTTCGAGGCCGTTATCCAGGCCATCATGAAAGCGGCGGAAAAGCGGCTGGCCATACTCGATCGGCGCCGCCGCCAGACCTGTCCGGCCTCCGATCTGGTTCTCGCCATGCAGTGCGGCGGCAGCGACGCCTTTTCCGGCGCCGTCGCCAATCCGGCCGTCGGGGTGGCGGCCGACCTGGTGGTGCGGGCGGGCGGCACCGCCTTCTTTTCGGAAATCACCGAAGTCCGCGACGGCATCGATCAACTGGTCGCCAAAGCCTCATCCATGGAAGTGGCGAAGGAGCTCATCGATTGCATGGCCTGGTACGACGCCTATCTCCGGCGCGGCGGCGTCGATCGGAGCGCCAACACCACGCCCGGCAACAAAAAGGGCGGGCTCAACAACATTGTCGAAAAAGCCATGGGCTCCATCGCCAAGTCCGGAAGCAGCCCGATATCCGGCGTGTTCCGCACCGGCGAGAAGATTCCGGTGGACCGGAAGGGCCTGTTCTATGTCGCCACACCGGCCAGCGACATCGTCTGCGGCCCTTCGCAGGTGGCGGCGGGCGCCAATGTCATGGTGTTCGTCACCGGGCGCGGCACCCCCTACGGCCTGGCGGAAGTGCCGGTCGTCAAGGTGGTGACCCGGAACGATCTCGCCCGCCGCTGGCACGATTTGGTCGATGTCAACGCCGGCCGGGTGGTGGCAGGCGAACTCGGCATCGCCGATCTCGGGAAAGAGATATTCGAACTCATTCTCGAAGTGGCGAGCGGGAAAAAAACCGCCGCCGAAAAACTCGGGCTGCACAATTACATGGCCGTGTTCAACCCGGCGCCCATCACTTGATTTAAGATTTAAGATTGTAGATTTAAGATTTATTACCACGCAAAGCGTTTCTATTGATAATAAATCTTAAATCTACAATCTACAATCTTAAATTCCGGAAAGGCATCTCATGCCCCTATCCCATAAACCCTGCCCCATCGTCATCAAGGGCGCCGGCGAAATGGCGTCCGGCATCGCCGTCCGCCTGCACCGCGCCGGGTTCCGCGATATATTGATGTTGGAGGTGCCGCAACCGATGGCGGTACGCCGGTTCGTCTGTTTCAGCGAAGCGGTGTACGACGATCTGCAGGAAGTGGAAAGCGTGGCGGCCGGCCTGGCGAACGGCATCGGGGAAATCGTCGCGCTGTGGGAAAACGGCCGCGTTGCCGTCGCCGTCGATCCGGAATGGCGGCTGATTTCAGAAATCCGGCCGGAAATCGTCATCGACGCCACCCTGGCCAAACGCAACCTCGGCACCCGCATGGACGAAGCGCCGCTGGTGATTGCCCTCGGCCCCGGATTCACCGCCGGCGTGGATGCGCACTGCGTGGTGGAAACCCAGCGCGGCCACAATCGCGGCCGCCTCTACCGCAGCGGATCGGCCGAACCCAACACCGGCATTCCCGGCGATATCGGCGGGTTCACGGTCGAACGGGTATTCCGCGCTCCGGCCGATGGCACGGTCGAACAGTGCAAGGAAATCGGCGAAACGGTCCAGGCCGGCGACACGCTGTGCGTCGTGTCCGGACAGCCGGTGACGGCGAAGATCGCGGGCATTGTCCGTGGCTGCATCCGCCCGGGCATCCGCGTCGCCGCCGGCGTCAAATTGGGCGACATCGATCCGCGCGGCAAAATCGAATATTGCAGTACAATTTCGGAAAAAGCGCGGGCGCTGGGCGGCACCGTGCTGGAAGCGGTGTGCGCGCATTGTCATTCAACAACAGGTACAACGGAAACGAAAAGCAGGGATTAGAGAAAGATGCGCATCCTCCTTATCATGATCCAGGTCGCCATTCTTGCCGCAACCTATCTGTTCGTCGTCGTGCCGGTCATGGCGACAGCGGTGGCGGCGGTAGGCGGCGTCCTGTACATCGCTGTCACGGAGCCGAGCAGTTTTCTGGCGCTGACCGTGCACGGGATATTTGCCGTCATATCCCACAACATAATGGTCTACCTCGGTTATTCCACCGCCATAACCGCCTCCCTCCCCGGAATTATTTCTTTCCTGATCGCGACGTTCCTGCCCTGGGCCGTCGCCATCGCGGCGAATCTGGCGTGCGGTTT
>JAVBRW010000155.1:0-3998 GCA_031547475.1 Planctomycetota bacterium | reverse complement strand
CGCCTCCGGGCACAATCCGCCTGATCGAAAAAACGTGACCCTCGAAGTCACGTTTCAGCGGAAAATTTGTTCATCGCCTCTTACGTCGGAAATTGATTATATATGGTACTCCAGGGGAATGCAAATAAAGAATGGCGGCGGGTAGCGGAATGGAAAATCTTGAAATGTCAAATTGGCATTTCAATATCTGTGGAACGGTACAGCATGGAAAAACTTCGATCATGAAGTCACGATTTGTGACTTCAAATTCCTGGCGGCGCCTACGCGAATACAGTCCGCGCCAGATCGTCCGCAACCTCCTCCATGCCCGAATCGGCCGCCAGCGCCACTTCGCGGGCGGGGAATTTCCGGAACCAGGTGTCCTGTTTCCGCACCAGCCGGTTGGTGGCGAAGGCCAGCTTTTCCAGCGCCTGTTCCCATGTTTCCCCGCCACGGAAATAGGGGAAAAACTCCTTGTAGCCCACCGCCTGCAACGGCGTCCGGGATATCGTCTCCCTTTGTTCGAACACCATCCGAGCCTCCCGTTCGACGCCGGCGGCGGCCATGCGATCGATGCGGTCGCGGATGCGGCGGTGCAGATCGGGGCGCCCCCGGACAATCCGCACCATGACGAACGGGTAGCGCGGACGGGCGAAAAAGGCGGCGGCGCGTTCGGCCGGATCGTCGGCATGGAACGCCGTCCATTGGGTCTGATGGCGGCTGATGGACTCGCCCGTCAGGTATGAGACTTCCAATGCCCGCACCAGCCGGCGCAGATCGGACGGGTGGATTTTCGCCGCCGCGCCCGGATCGCGCTCCGACAGTTCGCGGTGGAGCGCTTCGCTCCCCTCCTCCGCCGCGCGCGCTTCGAAGCGGGCGCGGAGATCCGCGTCGGCGCCGGGGCCTTCGAACAAGCCTTCCAGGAGCGCTTTGTAATAGAAGGCGGTGCCGCCGGAGAGGAACGGCAGCTTGCCCCGGGATACGATGTCTTGGATGGCCGCCTCGGCTGCGCGGACGAAATCGGCGGCGGAAAAGGTTTGGTTCGGCTCGACCAGATCGAGGCAGTGGTGCCCGACCCGCGCCCGCTCGTCCGGCCCGGCCTTGGCGGTGGCGATGTCGAGGCCCCGGTACACTTTCATGGAATCGACGGAAACGATTTCGCCGCCCATGCGCTCGGCCACCGCCAGGGCAAGGCGCTCCTTGCCGCTGGCGGTGCTTCCGAGAATGATACGGAGCATCGGGTTCACGTCGTGTAATCCGCGTTGATCTTGACGTAGTCGTAGGAGAAGTCGCAGGTCATCATCAGCGCCTCCCCGTCCCCCAGGCCCATGTCGACGACCAGCTCGATCTCTTTCCCCTTCATGAGGCCGGACAGCTCCTTGGCGTCGAAATCGACCGGGGCGCCGTGCTCGAACATCGGCTTGCCGCACAGGCTCATGGACACTTTCGACTCGTCCACCTTCGCCGCGCTGCGGCCAAGAGCGGCGATGACCCGGCCCCAATTGGGGTCGTTGCCGAACATGGCGGTCTTGACCAGCGGGCTTTCGGCAATGGTCCTGGCGGCGGCGACGGCGTCTTTCCGCTTTTTGGCGCCGACGACCTTGATGACCACCAGCTTGGTGGCGCCTTCGCCGTCGATGGCGATCTGCCGCGACAGGGACAGGCAGATTTCGTAGAGGCTGGAGGCGAACTTGTCGTAGCGCTTGCCGGACGCTTTTTCAATCGGCTCCGACTTGCCAGCGCCGGAGGCCATGACGATAAGCGTGTCGTTGGTCGAGGTGTCGCCGTCGACCGAGACCATGTTGAAGGTGGCGGCGACCACTTCGCCGAGCGCGCACTTGAGCACTTTCGGATCAATCGAGGCGTTCGTCAGGACAAAGCCGAGCATGGTCGCCAGGTTGGGGGCGATCATGCCGGACCCTTTGCAGGCGCCCGCCATGACCAGGCCCTCGTCCTCGTCCAGCATCAGGCCCGCCTGTTTCGACCGGATGTCGGTGGTCATGATCGCTTTGGCGAAATCGCCCGGCTTCGCCTTGCCGAGGCTGTCCAGCGCTTTGGCGATGCCGGCTTCCATCCGATCCATCGGCAACTGCCGGCCGATGACGCCGGTGGAGGCGAGAAGCACGTGCTCGTCCGGGCAGTCGAGTATTTTGGCGATCTGCGCGGCGTTGGCCTGGGCGTTGTGCTTGCCCTCCTTGCCGGTGCAGGCGTTGGCGACGCCGGCGTTGACAAGAACCGCCCGCGCCATGCCGCCCGACGCTTTGAGGTGCTTCCTGCACACCTTGACCGGCGCGGCGCACACCTGGTTCTGGGTGAAGACGCCGGCGGCGGCGGCCGGAACGTCGGCCACGATCAGGGCGATGTCTTTCCGCGGTTTCGGCCAGTCCCGGATATTGGCCTGGGCGGCGCAGATTTTGAAACCGGGAACGTTTTCCACCGTCAGTTTCTTGTCCATTGCATGCTCCAAATCTATGGAAGTTTTACAAATCGGGCATTCGAACCGCCGAATGCCCGATTTGTAAAAATCAAACATTTGCGGCACAAATAAAAACGATTTTTGCACCATGGCGATTGGCGGTTAATCGCCATGGTGCAAAACTTCATATGAAACTGCATCCCGCCACGCCACACCCCGCGCACTCTCCCGGCGCGCAGGCCGGCGTGGTTTCGCCGGACAGCGCAAGTTCGAGCTGTCGTCGCAGAAAGCGCCAGTCCATGCCGGCGTCGATGTGGCCCCACGGCAGCGGCGCGTCCAACGCGATGTCGCGGGTGGCGAGCGCAACCGGGTCGAGATTGTTTTCGCGGAACGCATCGTTCCACACGCCGGGCCGGAAATGTTCGCTCCATGCATCGAGCCGCGCGCCCAGGCGCCAGGCGGACAAAATGACTTTCCCGAGGCGGCGATCGCCCCGCGACAGCGTTGCTTCGAGAAGCGAAGTCGATACGTCGTGGCCGTGGTAGGCGACGCGTTTCCGGTTCACCCGCGAGCCGATCAGGCGCTGGCGTTCCGCCCAGACGTCGGGGTGGGCGGCGCCGCGCCACTGGAACGGCGTATGGGTTTTCGGCACGTAATTGCTGACGGACAAATTGATGGCCGGCTTGCCGCCCTTGCCGCCGGCGCGGCTCCGGAGGCGCGCGGCCGCGTCGGACAGATCGGCGATGGCGGCGACGTCCTCGTCCGTTTCGGTCGGCAGGCCGACCATGAAATAAAGCTTTATCTGTTGCCAGCCCCGGCGGAACGCCTCTTCCGCAGCCGCCAGCAGATCGCTGTTTTTCACATCCTTGTTGATGACGGCGCGGAGCCGATCGCTCCCGGCCTCCGGAGCGACGGTGAGGCCGGACTTCCGGACCGAGGCGAAGCGGGCGGGAATGCCGGACAGCGCGTGATCGACCCGCAGACTGGGGAGCGACAGGCTGACGCCTTTCGGCGCCAGTTCGCTGTCCAGCATTGCCACCAATTGATCGAACCGCGAATAATTGGACGTGCTCAGGCTCAACAGGCCGACTTCATCGTAGCCGGTGGCGGCCAGGCATTGCCGCGCCGCATCGGCCAGTTTTTCCGGACTCCGCTCCCGCTGCGGGCGGGTGGCGTAACCGGCCTGGCAGAAGCGGCAGCCGTTCGGGCAGCCGCGCATGATTTCGAGCACGGCGCGTTCGTGCACCGTCTCGTGAATCGGCACCACCGGCCGCACCACCTGCGGCGCGTTTTCGAAATCGAACACGATGCGCCGCTCGACCGGGTACGGCGCGTCCCCGCCCTGCTTGACCACCACCGTTCCGTCGGGGAGCGTTTCGGTCTCGTACAGCGCCGGCGCGTAGACGCCCGCGACCTTGGCGGCGATGTCCCGGATAAGTTCCGCCCTGCCGCCGGCGGTCAGGGGAAGGCGGTTTTTGACGATTTCCAGCAATTCCGGCAGCGCGTCCTCGGCTTCGCCGATGACGAAAAGGTCGATGAAGTCGGACAGCGGCTCCGGGTTCAGGCTGGCGGCGCCGCCGGCGATGACCAGCGGCGCGGCGGT